>CALMMI010000302.1 GCA_937868245.1 uncultured Ignavibacteria bacterium
ATTTAGTGTATTACTGCTACGGGTATAGTAACATTCACTCCTGATTGTAATTCAACCCGTACAACATACATCCCTGCTGAAAGCATTGATACATCAATAGAAACACCGTTTGAACCTTGCTCTACTTTTGCAACCCTGTTTCCTAAAAGAGTAAAAAGTGATACGTTAGCTTCACGGTACTCATCGGGTAGTTGCACAAACAAACGGTTGTTTGTCGGGTTTGGATAAATATGGATGCCTTCCTTTAATACTGGTTCGTTTTCAACACTAAGTGTCTTTTTGTCAAAAGTTGCATCATAGAAATCCCTGGTTTTTTTGAAAAGATTTACAACTCCTTGGGCGTCATTCCATGAGCCGTCTGCTTCAGTTTTTGCAGATGGTTTTGCAAAGCATAAAACGTAGGCAATTGTAGCAGTGTCGTGTGGACGGAAATTAATACCTGATGTGGACATTATTAACCGTTTATCAGATGGTTTGGCAACAGTAGTATCAATGAAATTTGCCGCTATGAAATTATAACGCTCTGAATCGGCAAAAGGGTCATTCTCTATAGTGCTGATACGAATGGTTTTCGTACCTACTTGTGTGCTTCTGTCATGTTTATACTTGTTTGGAAATAAATATCCATTATTGTCAATAGCCGGAGTTCTTAGAAAGCCAATTCCCATATATCCTATTCCTTTCCCTTTTTCTTCAGAATTAGTTTGTGTCCACATTATGCTGAGTTTAAGGGAGGAATCTTCTTTTAAATAACGAAAATTATCATTTGCTCCTTGATTTATCTTGTTGTCGTATGTAATATCAAAATCAAACACAGGAGCCAAGGCACAATTGTAAAGAGTGTCAGAGCCAGTATTGATTATTTTTTGCTCAACAATAACAACATCCTTCAAAAAATTAGAAGACCAAGTATATACTCGCTGAATAACTCTGATGTTAATAGGATATCCTCGCTTAATTAATGTATCAATTTTGTCCTGCCCCACCGGTTCTCCATAATATCTATTTAGATTCTGATCATCAAATACAGTGACAAAATCCTCATCTGAAATAAATACAGCTCCTTTAGGATAGTTAATTTTAGTACGTTTCTCCGGGTCGTTTACCAGATTACCAATATATCCATCGGTATAAAGCGTTGCAAGTGGATCAGTATCCCATATCATCCAATTTGCAGCAAATCCCTTTTGTATCGAGGTGCCGTCACTATTAAAATCTGTTGAGCGGAAAATTCGAGTCTGTTGAAGTGATCCTGTGTCAGTAGATGTCATTACCGATGGTTGGAAAACAGAGTGACCTGAATTAAGATTGTAACTTACAACACATAACTTGGTTGGTGAATCGTTTACATTCTTAATAGCTCCAAACCAAAGTCCGCTTCCATATAAATAGTAATTTTTGCTTCCTCTTGGCCATTTCAATCCACCTCTTGAAAACCCTGAGGTATTAGTTTGATCATAACCTAATGTACCGTGATTAGTAAGTTCGAATTCAACATTGCTTTTTGTATTGTAAATGTTATCAATAACAAAATTAATCTGAGCTGGAGAGCCACCTAATACAACACCGGATTTTTTATTATTAGTAGTATCGTTTGAAGTTGAAAAAGATTCGAAGGTAAAGCCAGAGAAAATTATCAAAAACAGGAAAAGATTTTTCATAAAAAGTGAATAAGTTACGTGAAATAAAGAATGAAAATAGTATAATCAAAATTACTTCCGTAAAATTATATAATTTTACGGAAATAATGAATATTCTATTTCATTACCGCTACAGGTATAGTAACATTCACTCCTGATTGTAATTCAACCCGTACAACATACATTCCGGCTGAAAGCATCGACACATCAATAGAAGCACCGGTCGAACCTTGCTCTATGTTTGCAACCTTGTTCCCTAATAGAGTAAAGAGTGATACATTTGCATCACGGTATTCATCAGGTAGGCGCACAAACAAACTGCTGTTAGTTGGGTTGGGGTAAACTTGGATGCCATTTTCTGTTACCTCTCCACTTTCAACCCCAAGTGTATTCTTGTTAAGACCGGAATCATAGAATGCTCTTGTCTTTTTGAAAAGATTTACTACTCCCTGTACATCCGAAGCTGAACCGTCAGCTTCCGGTTTTACACTTGGTTTGGCAAAGCAGATAATATATGCAAATGTTGCAGTTTCGTGAGGGAGCAAATTAAAACCGGATGTTGACATGTAAAAACGTCTGTCAGAGGCTCCGTTTGCTTCTTTATCTATATAATTTTGAGTTATAAAATCATATAAACTTGCACCATTTAGACCCGGGTCATTTACAATTGTTGTACTTTGTATGTTTGTAGTACCTAATTGCTCACCTCTGTTATGATGAATATTATCAGAAAGTAAATACCCCTGATTATCAACTGCAGGTGTACGTACAAATCCTATTCCCATGTAACCAAAACCTCTTCCTGCTTCAATACCTTTTGCAGCATCAGACCACAATAATGCAAGGTTAAGCGTAGTATCTTCATTTAAATAACGAAACTTATCGTTAGATGCACCTTGTTGAAGGGCAATTGCAGCAATATCATAATCAAACATAGGTGCTAATGCACATTTATAGAGTGTATCTTTCCCTATATTGGTAATTTTTTGTTCTACTATAATTGCATCTTTAAATTCTTCTGATGACCATGAAAAAACTCTTTGAATAACCTGTATGTTGACAGGATACCCTTGTTTAATTAAAGCATCAATGTTACCACCTTCGTATCTATTGGTATTTTGATCATCAAATACAGTTACAATATCTTCATCGGAAACAATTGCCGGACCTTTAGGAAATGTGTTTTTACTACGTATAGTAGGGTTAGATACCATATTCCCGAAATACCCATCCACATATAGAGATGCTAAAGGATCAGTATCCCAAATCAACCAATTTGCAGCGAACCCATTTTGAATAGGAGTTCCATCACTGTTGAAATCAGTTGAACGAAAAACGCGGGTTTGCTGAAGTGATGCAGAGTCGGGTACTGAAGTGAAAATTGACGGTTGAAACCAGGAGGTAGCTGAATTGGGGTTGTAGCTTAAAAGACATAATTTATTTAGAGTTCCATTCACATTTTTTTGAGCACCAAACCAAAGACCACCACCAAATATGTAGTAATTCTTACTGTTTCTTGGCCACTGAAGTCCCGGAATATTCGAGGTATCCTGACAAATCATACCATTATTCATGATATTGAATTGGATATTACTCTTTGTACTTGTAGTATTGTTTATAGGTGCGGTAACCTTTACGGATGAATCTACAACCTCAATACTTGTAGGGGTAATGAAGTTGTTGTTTAACAATGTTTTTGCAAACGTTACGGTAGTAAAGCAGTATGAAACTGCAAGAAGTAATATAAAGTTTTTCATAAAAATTCGGCTGGATAATTATAAAAATAAATGGTAACTAAT
>CALMMI010000303.1 GCA_937868245.1 uncultured Ignavibacteria bacterium
AATCGGAGTTAGTGTTGATATGCCCTTTACTGCAAAAGTTTTTTCGGATAGATATAAACTCGGTTTCCCATTATTCTCAGATTTTAACAGAGAAGTAATTAAGCAATACGATGTATTGCTTCACGATTTTGCACATATTCCTGGTTTGGATTCTTGCCAAAGAACAGTGTATTTACTTGATGGCGAAGGGGTTATACGCTATGTGGAAGTTACGGCAAATCCGGGCGTAGAGCCAAATTATGCAGCTTTGATGAGCGCAATTGAAGGATTGGTATAAATCATCAGTTATTTTTCCTAAGCCCTTACATTTGTAAGGGCTTTTTTTATCAATTTTCGATAAAATATATGAAAAGCTTACGTAATCTTATTAATCAAAGAACTTTCTCTGTGTTCTTTATATGTATGTCATTGGGATTAATTTCAGTTACAGGGTGCAAAAAAGTTGAACAAGAACCACAAACGAATATCACTCAAACTGTTGAACAAATCGGACTCGAAATTGGTGATGCAGCCCCAAATTTCACAATGAATGACCAATTCGGGAAATCAGTATCACTTAAAGACTTTCGCGGTAAAGTTGTTATGATAGATTTTTGGGCAACTTGGTGCGGGCCATGCGTGGCTTCAATCCCTCATGTAAAGGAACTTAACGATAAGTACGCAGGAAAAGATGTTGTAATTCTCGGGATTTCTTTGGATAAGGATCTGGATCAATGGAAATCATTTATCACAGACGAAAAGATGAACTGGATACACATAGCAGATGGTAACTACTGGAGTAATGCTGCTGCTTTGCAATATCATATTGAGTCAATTCCAAGTGTTTGGATTATTGACAAAAACGGAAAAATTACGGCAAAGGATATTCGAGCAAATGCAGCCGGTGCTGAGATTGACGCAGCTCTTGCAAAGAAGTAGTGCGGGGAAGGTATATATATATCGACAATTCAAATTTCCGCAAAAGCATGATTTATAATCATGCTTTTGCGGATTTTTTTTTGAACTCTACCGGTATCTTTTTACCATCGAACACGTTCAGCTCTTGCTTGGGGTGTATTTCTTTTATCGGCACGTCTGATTGGAATAAAATCAATTCCGGTCAGTAATACTCTACTTCCTGAAAAGGTACTTGCAAGAATATATTCAGTTGCAGGGATAGTAGTCGTGCCTTTGTAGATAACAGTACATCCAACTTGCATTATATATTGTGTACCCTCATTGGTAATTTGAATGCGTTCCGTTTCACCAACAATTGCGCGAACTGTATCAAACTTTGCTATAACATTTCCGTTCTCTTCAAGCCATGATCCGGCAGTTGTATAGTTAAATGTAATTCCTTGATTATCCTTGAAGTTATTAGAAGTTGTCCTAAAAGAGAACTTCAAGCCTCTGCCTTTTTGTACATTTACTGTAAAATCTCCTGTGAAATTTGTATTCAGGTAGGTTGCAAGCGCAATTACAGAACCGCCATGCAGTAAAAGGGAGTTATCCGCTTTGTATTCCACACTGTCGATATTCGAGATATTCAAACCGGCTATTGTTTCCGACTGACGGGTAGATTCGTTAAACGAATATTCATCAGGCTTTGGGAGGATTTTTTGGAACAATCCACAGGACTGTAATAGCAATACAAGCAAGAGCAAGGGAATGTTTTTCATATATCGTTTTAAATTCATGTGTTTCAATGACTAAACAATGGTGAAGTTATCTGTTGTATCGTATTTCTTTTGGAAAGAAAATGCGGTCGTCAATACTAATTCCCAATCCGAAATAAGCTCCACTAAGTGAATTTGCTGTACCAAGGTCACCTAAAAAATCAGGGGGAAGAAGTCCGCTGCCTATCGAATTTCCGTTTACATACCCTACATTTGCGCTTAGATTTATAATATTTGATACTTTCAGATTCAATCTTGCCCCTATATTCGCAAACGAAGAAGGATAGTAATCGTACTCAATAAACGGCTCCAGGCTTAGTTCATCCTGTAGCAGAGTATGCCAATAACCAATTCTTATAGGCAATACACCAAGACCATATTTACTTTCCCCGAGTACGAGTACACTAAAGAGCGAGGTTCCTATATATAACTTGTTGTCCAAAATCGGCAATGCAAGCGAAGTTGGGGCTACCCGCAGCATATATCCCCGTAACAGTGAAGTAGGATTTTTTGTAGAAAATACGCTTGGTTCACCAGAGTTCAATAACGTAAATTGAAGTAAACCGATGTCCCATGCAGAATGCTCATGATCTTTCCATTCGGTATAGAGTTCAGGAACGCGGTTAAGGAAGTCGAGAACCGATACTCCAAGTCCTAGATAAGGGAATGATGGGGAAGTACGATCATTCGTAGTATTAAACATATTGCCTTTTGAATTTGTTCCGGCGGCAAATCCTCCGTATAATCTAAAATTGAGACCTCCCATTGAACCAACATCAAGAGAAACACTTGCATTTACATACTGCGAAGGGAAAAATCCAAATCCAATGGCAGGGGTGACGGCGATGTAAGGTATTTGTTCACGTAAATAATATCGTTTTCTCAAGTAAAGAGGTAAGAAACTACCAAGTGTGCTTTCATTGGCTACTTCCGGTACTAAAGCCTCAAATGCCGAAAAACCTACTGTCCAATCCTTTGCATCCCTAAACCAACGAAGCCTCGTTTCGTATGTTAATACCCGATAAATACCGCCTGTGAATGTAACACTTCTGGGTTTTCCTTTTGTTAAACTGGCAAAATCTGGGTCGAAAAATCCCGTAATCCCAAACATTCCGCTACCAATACCTTTGTCAGAACTGCTTGTACCGATTAAGCCCACGCTTTCAAATACTGCAAAGCGGATAAAGTTTGGGTAATATCTCTCTACAATACTATCTCTTTGGGTAGAGAATGAATTTACAGTTTGTGTTCGAGACGAGGGAAAAATTACTCCGTTATCCCGTTCACCGGGTTCGTTTCGTACAGCGTCAGTAAATGTAGTGTCTCTATTAGTGATAGTGAAAGCATCTTCTTCGGTACGAGTCAGTGACAATGTTTCCATCCATCCGCCTGATGCACAGCCACCTATTGAACTGCAAACAATACCAAGCATCAGAAATTGTAGAAATATTTTCATGTTTTTATTGGTAAAACGTGGGAATTAATGGATAATTAACGGCAAGGTTTGTTTAATTAAAGTTCCTAATACTTTAATAATTAATATGATTATACAATTGAAATTTCAAGTATGGGTACACCCTGAAGTTCTGCAGTTACCATATCCCCACTTTCTAAACGCCCTACACCTTCCGGTGTTCCGGTAAAAATACAATCACCTTCGCGTAATGTAAAAATAGAGGCTACGTATTCGATAAGCTGTTCAACGGTCCGTTCCATCATGCTTGTTGATCCTTTCTGACGAATCTCCCCGTTTACTTTCAATTCAATGGAAAGATCATTCGGATTAGTTATATCTTTAGCCGGAACAGCTGTTGAAATTGGAGCAGACCCAGAAAACCCTTTAGCTATTGCCCAAGGTTCACCGCGTTGTTTTGCTATTGCCTGCACATCCCGAAGAGTGAGGTCTATTCCAACAGCATATCCTGCCACATAGTCTAAGGCATCTCCGGCTGTAACATGAGAGCAATCCTTACCAATAATTACAACCATCTCAACCTCGTGATGCATGTTTTTAGAGATGGAGGGAATGTTGATTGCAGTTTGGTTCGGTACAAAGGCAGTAGGAGGTTTTATAAATACCAACGCAGATTCAGGCAGTTCAACTCCCATTTCCTTGGCATGAGCAGAATAATTTCTACCGATGCAATACATTGTTCCTACTGGAATTTGTGTGTCGTCTGTAAAGATAAAATTTCTATTCATAATGTATTGTCAAAGTGGAAGGAATGTATGTTTTTATAAAAGAGGGTAGTACCGCTCTTTGAGTACATTAAGGTGATGGATTACATGTCCGGCACTCAGGAAACCGATTGCAAGGACGGATATTCTTTTTTGAAAAGCAATGCCGTCACGCTTCATCATGTCATCTGAAAAGCTTTTGTATAAAGCAATTGTAGAATTCCTTACAAGCTGAAATTCTTCAAACAAATCGTCGAGAGTTCTTGTTGTGGCACTAGCATCGGCTGCATATTTATCTTCATCAAATCCTGGCTGAATTGTGCTGTCGTTCCTAGCGAAACATAAGGCACGGTAAGTAAAAATTCTTTCGGTATCTATAAGGTGTTGAAGTATATCCTTAACAGTCCATTTTCCGGGTGCATAAACAGTATCTCCTAAACGTGTAAAGGAATCTTTCTCTTTTTGAAGCCAATGAACATCATACTGTTGCAAGGCATCAATTACGGAAAAGTCTCCAACCAGATTTATGTATCGGTCGAAGTATTCGGGCATGGTAATAATGTCGGATTTTTTCATATATAGTAGATACCTTATTTACCTGTAAACACAGCTGTTCTTTTTTCTAAAAATGCTTTTGTGCCTTCTTTAAAATCTTGAGTACCGCAAATTTCTCCAAATTTACTGGATTCAAAATTCATTCCTTCTTCTGCTGACATTTCGCCCGAGGCAATAATACTTTGGAGAGCAGCGTGGACTGCAAGCGGGGCTTTTGATACGATAGTCTGAACAAACTTCTCAGCAAAATCCAGTAGCTCTGCAGGTTCGTGAACAGAGTTCACCAACCCGATTTTCTCAGCCGCTTCGGCATTAATAATCATCCCGGAAAGAATAAGTTCTGCAGATTTTGCACGACCTACAAGTTGTGTAAGACGTTGTGTTCCGCCGTATCCCGGTAATATACCAAGGTTTACTTCCGGCTGACCGAATTTGGAATTTGTTGCTGCAAACCGGATATGACATGCAAGGGCAAGCTCACATCCTCCCCCAAGTGCAAAACCGTTAACGGCTGCAATAACCGGTTTACCGAGATGTTCTATTGCATCGAATACACGTTGACCTACTTTTGAAAATTCAGCACCCGATGTAGAGTCTTGCTCATGGAGTTCTGCAATGTCAGCTCCTGCGGCAAATGCTTTTGCACCCGACCCTGTAATGATAGCTGCATGGATTTCGCTGTCGTTTGAGATTTGCGATACAGCAAGTGACAGATCACTGAAGAGTTGGTTGTTGAGAGCGTTTAGTTTATCAGGGCGATTAAGTGTAATTACAGCATAGCCGATTTTTTTTTCAAAAAGTAGGGTTTCAAACGTCATAGAAGGGTATCTTTCGTGATTACCAAAAAAATATCGTGAATTTGGAGCGCAAATTACTAAATTTGGCTCAAATTAAGAGTGAAGTAGAGATGAAATTATCTCTAATAAATATTTTTGACGAATGAAACAATCTGCAAATTCTTCACCTGAAGAAATAATACGGAGAAAAAGGAAACGGAGACAAACTGAATATATCGGTCTGGCTGCATTCCAAGTTTCGTTTGCATATATGTTTCGCCATTTTTTACATGTTGAAACAGTAACTATTGTAGCAATTTCTGCATTGAGTTTGGGCTGGGTGTTAGCACTGTTACGAGAAAAACGTCGCACACTCGGTGAAACTAACAGAACAAGGATTCTGACTGATGCAGTCGAGTCGTTGCTGATTATGTTTTTGATTGCTATTTCGGTTATTGTTTGCCTTAAACTCGGCATTGAATTACTTGTAATCCAAGCTCATCTGTGTGTTTTCTTATCAGGATATTTTTGCGGCTCAGTATTAAGTGAAACTCGATGGGTTACTACTAATTTTGGGAATTTATCTCCAAATGAACGCTATAATTACATACATAATTTGAACAGCTCCATCATTTTTCCTTATAACAGTGAGTTCTTACGTTCACTCTTCAGGAAGTAAATACGATAAATGAATTACATTAAAGAATTGTTATTTTGCAATGAATTACACAAAACACTTAAATATATTTCCGTTCCCTTTTTCCGTATTTCTGACTGCCTTGTTTCTTTTGGTTGTAAGCACTGTTACTATGGAGGCATTGCCCTTTAGAGTAGTACCCGAAAAGCAAAACAGAACCAAAAAAAGTTCTTTGAAGCAAACTGTCATCCAAAAAAAACATCTAAAAAAAACAGTGGTTCAAAAAACACCACAAAACAAACCTGTAAGGAAATCTCAACCCGCCAAGTTGTTTTCCCGTAAAGTACCGGCTCAATCAGGTGCAAGAAAGGCAATTGTAGTAAGAAGAAGACATAGAGTTCCGGCACCACCAACCATAGAAATGATAACCGACACAATTATTGATGCGGGTGTTCGCTACAAGCACTTTCTTTACGGTAAACATCGTCATTCGGTCCATGTTGCCGAGGTTTCGGTAACAGATCAATCATTAAAGCTGGGATTAATCAAGGCATTGGACCGGATTGACGCACTTGAGAGATTAGGTGATATGAGCATCCGTCACGATTCAACCTCCCGAGATACACTTCTTGTTGGAATTAACGCAAATTTTTGGAGTGCTTACCGTAATATACCGATTGGACCGATGATAGCTGCTGGTGAAGTTGTCCACATGAATTCCTATAAACAGTGGTCGAGTGCTTTTTTTGATACAAGAAATCGTATGTCCATTGATCGTTTTGTACTTTCGGGTAGGATATGGATGAACAACCGTGCAGTAAAAATAGATAATGTGAATGAGCGGGTAGATTCTACAGGGCTTGTTTTGTATAATTCCTTCGGTGGAAATACAATACCTTTTGTTTCTCCTATCGACCTCGAAAAATCTGCTCAGGAATTTCTGCAAAACCACAGTATGGTAACAGAGGACTCTACCGAATTGGGGCTAAATATGGAAACACTCCGTGAGGAATTGGCAGTTTCAAAACGTGAGGCAAGTATAGAATTTCCCATGAGGAAGGTATTCTTGCGGTATCTTAAGAATCCGATAATAAACAGGGACATTCCTTGCGTTGTAACGGATATTGATAGCGGTGCAGTTCCGATGCCGCTCAGAGGATGTATATTATCTTTCGGTAAAAATACTCCAATGTCGTCATTGCCACGCAAGGGTGAAACGATTTTTATGAAATTTTCAACAAACATTTACGATTCCACTGCGTTTACAACTGCAGTTAGCGGCACTCCGCGTATAGTGCGATTCGGTAAAGCAAAGCACGAAGCCATGTTAGAAGGTTCTCATGCAAGCAGGTTTATGAATCAAAATTTAGCACGGACAGCAATCGGAACAGACAAGCTGCGTACTAAAAATTACTTTGCAATCGTAGAAGCAAACAATGAAAAGGGAAAAGGTGCAACCCTTAATCAAATGGCAGGAATAATGAAAGCTGTCGGTTGTTGGAACGCAATGAATCTGGACGGCGGAGGCTCTGCTATGATGATTGTCTGTGGTGCAAATGCCTGTACAAATTCCACAGTTCCGAG
>CALMMI010000304.1 GCA_937868245.1 uncultured Ignavibacteria bacterium
AAACCATTTTAACCGATAATCTAGCATGGATGTATGCATCGGAAGGAAGTCCGAAACGTCCTGCAGGGGTTGAGAACTTTGAACTGACCGACCGAATGAAAAAACGATAAAGTGTATTATTGGTTAGAGTATCTAGTATTAATGTGTCTTCTGTTGTTGATGCAATAAAATCAGCATTTGTTGTTTGAGTAGTAGGATTTCGTTGAGCATAGATTTCATACTTTTCTGCATCGGGCGAGCGTTTCCATCTAAGAATAGCTTTACTGGAGTCCAGTGCAAACGCCCTGAATCCTGCCGGCGGAGCAGGGGATTTTCCGGCAGTTGGAATTTCCCAAAATGAAGTTTCCTGACCGTCCGAAAATCCAAGTTCGTTTACTCCATTACCATCAAAATCGTAAATCATAGCCGAATTGGTATAACTGACACTATAATTCCAAATCGGCTCCATAGTTTTACGCTCTGCACTCCATTTAAAGACATACATATTAGGAAAAGGAGCTATTACAATTTCATCTCCAGTTTGGGAATCTAAATTTCCTGCAGAAGCTCCGCTCCTATACTCACTACCTGCTCTTACTCCATAGAAAAACTCGGTCCACACTGAACGGTATTCGTTGTTTGAGTTACTTTTTAACAGCTTAAAAGTCCAAAATTGAGTGTCGTACTCTCTTTCTAAATTCGTACCTTGTCCTGTGTAATATCCTAACAGAATTTCAGGCTTGCCGTCACCATCCACATCAGCTGCCGTAACATATTCCGAGCCACCTTCAACACCCGAATTTATTTCCTGATACTCTTTGGTGAATTTTCCATCCTTATATTCAAAGATGAGAAAATCCCCGTCGTTATCTCCGTAACAGAGTTCAATATTGCCGTCACCATCAAAATCACCAACTGCACAATTAGGTGGACGCATTGCATTTTCGGAACCGTTTTCACCTCGTGGAGTGCCGTTGGGAGCACTTGCAAGCAGTTCATATTTACCATTTCTGAAAGTAAAAACCAGACAAGCGGTATCGGCAAAGCCAATCAATTCTTCGTGTCCGTCACCGTTGATGTCTGCCATTCCTGCTGACCAAAATTCCACTTTATTGTCGAAAAGAACTTGCTTCTCTGTAAACAAAGTACCGGAAAATGGAGAGTCGTTTTTAGTTTTCCCTTGGAAGAGCCGTGCTTCACCGATTGATTGGGTAAGCACCTCGATAACTCCATCACCATTTGAATCACCCATTCCACGTGGTAGCCACGATTCCTGAGTTGAATCACTGACAATCATTTTTCCGTTTTGATATTGAATTACTTTTGTACCACCATAGTATCCACCTGATAGATCATTAATTACAAATGCTGCTTCATCTCCATGAATTTTCTTGATTGAGTTGTTGATTTGAGCAGGCAGAGTACTATAATTTTTTTTCTCGAATAATGTTTGTTGAATTGCATCATCCGGACGTTTAATATTGATCTCGACACTTGTTGTATCAACACCGGGGATAATACCCCTTACCTCGCAAATATAACTTACTCCCCCTTGCAGATCATCCGAACCTAATGCTAATTCATGTTGTAAAGAAAATCGATCAAGGTCTGTATAGTTCTTTTTTTCGGGACTTGATATTGTTCTCAAATTTACTGATAGTCTGCACCGACGGTTGAATCTGGCTGAGATTACTGCAACACGTTTATCATCACGCCATGCTGTAGTAACATAAGGACTCAACCCTAAAAAAGAAAGTCGGTTGGCGGCTTTTGAAGCAACATCAAAACGAACCCTGCGCTCTATTGTATTTCCGTTTGTAAGTTGTACTATCAACCGTAATGTGTGAACCGTATCATCCATTTGGGTAATTGGCAGATTACCGAGAGAACTGTTGATAAATTGTTTCTGAGATGAATCACCCAATTTTTGCCATGCGTTAGCCGGTGGATACTCTCCTTTGGCATACCACAATTGCCAAGATGAAAAGAGGGGAGTGGCAACACTACCTGTAATGGTAACAGAAGGTGTAAGGTCTGCACGGAAGATTGCATCGTTAATTGGTGACGAGATTGAGATATTTGTAGCTCCTATTGCCGTAATTGCTCTTTCTATATTTAGTACTCCTGAACCAAAATCTGTATCCCATCCTTTTGGACCAATATCGTCGCTTGAAGCCTGCAAAATCCCTCTTACTTCAAGTGGGCTGAGATTGGAATTTGCTTCCAAAA
>CALMMI010000305.1 GCA_937868245.1 uncultured Ignavibacteria bacterium
GTCCTGTATTTTTTAATACAGGATTTTTTTTTACCACATAAGCGTATAGAAAAACCTTACTCCCCTCTTTCTTAGCGGAAAATCTCATTCCTTATTGACATAAATTGTAACATTCCGCTTCATTTTTTGGTTCCCTGACAATTTATAGGGCTACAGCACGCGCAGAAATCCCCCTTAATCCCCCTTTATCAAGGGGGAGACAAGATAAAGTCATTAAACAACTGGGACACTACGTCATCCACTTGTTAAAGGGGCATGAGGGGATTTGTATATACTACCAAATAAATTGTCAGAGAACCATTTTTTAAGAAACTATACTGTTTCAGGAATAAATTTTCACCTCATCATAAAATTCCTTGCCAAAGCCAGCTAAAATAAATAACTTTGCTTGTCCTCGCAATTTGATTCCAAATCTTCAATGCAAATCCCGGAGAATTTCCTATGAACAAAGCCGTTATTATGGCAGGTGGGTTCGGTACGCGCCTGCGTCCGCTAACGACAAGCATTCCCAAACCGATGGTTCCCCTAATTAATGTTCCAATGATGGAACATATTGTTAATCTCCTTAAAAACCATAACATTACCGACATAGTTTCACTACTTTACTACCAGCCGGATGTAATCAAAAATCACTTCGGCAACGGAAATGATTTTGGAATTACTATGAACTATATGCAAGCCGCAGCCGATTACGGTACGGCTGGAAGTGTCCGTAATGCTGCTGAATTGCTAACCGATAGATTTATTGTTATAAGTGGTGATGTTCTTACAGATTTTGACATCACTGCCGCTTTGGATTTCCACATTCAAAAAGGAGCGAAAGCTACAATCCTTTTAACAAGAGTACCGAACCCGCTTCAATTCGGAATTGTTATGGCTGATTCAGAAGGACGTATTACCCGTTTTCTTGAAAAACCATCATGGGGTGAGGTATTTTCAGATACAATTAATACCGGTATTTATATTATTGATGCTGATGTTCTGGATTTAATCCCCTACCAACGTGATTTTGATTTTTCAAAAGATTTATTCCCTTTAATGCTCAGTAAAAATATGCCTCTTTACGGGTATATTTCTACCGGGTATTGGCGCGACATCGGTAATCTTAACGAGTATCAAATTGCCTCGATGGATGTACTGGATAAAAAAGTTAATATTACAATTTCGGGTGAGCACAAGGACTGTTGTATTGTCGGGAAAGAAGTTGTTTTAGCTCCGTCTGCAGTTTTCTCCGGTATGGTTGTTCTGGGAAACAATACTACGGTCGGAAATAATGCCAAACTCCATAATTGTGTAATAGGTAATAATGTTACCATAGGATCGGGAGCCCATCTTTCAGGTGTGGTTTTGTGGGATAATGTGATTGTAGGCGAAGGTGCCTCGCTCACCGACGATGTTATTTGCAATGATACTGTTATCGGCGGTGATTCTACTATTACTGAAAATGTATTTATTGCGGAGGGCTGTATCATCGGTCGGGAAGCTACACTTTTGCCAAACATAAAGTTATGGCCCCGTAAACAGGTAGAAGCTGGAGCAATCCTTTCACGTAGTTTGGTGCAGGAAGAAAAATGGCTTCGGGAACTTTTTACCGATGCTCGGATAACAGGCTTATCAAATATAGAGGTTAATCCTGAATTTGCTGCAAAACTGGGCTCTGCGGTTGGGAATGCAGTCGGGGCAAATGTCCGGATAGTTGCAAGCCGCGATGCGGATGCTTCTTCGCGGATGACCCACCGAGCTTTGATGTCCGGCTTGATGTCGGTAGGTGTCAGCATCAATGATTTGCAGGTGACATCCATACCGCAAACACGCCAGGAACTCAGGAACGGGAAGGCAGTGGCAGGGATTCACATCCGACGCTCGATACGCCAGCATGATAAAACAGACATCATCCTTTTCAATTCAGATGGACGGGATTTGCCTTCGCCGAAAGCAAAAAGTATTGAACGTTTCTTTTTTGGTGAGGATATACGGCGTGTACCATTTGATAAAGTTGGGGGGATTAACTTCCCTGAACGCACCAACGAAACGTATATCAACCGTTTCAAGGAAACATTGAATATCGATGCAATTGCCCAGAAACATTTCAAGATGCTTATTGATTATTCGTTCGGTCTGGCTTCTAATATTTTCCCGCATATTTTAGGGAAATTTAAGGCAACTGTCGTTTCGATGAACAATTACATGGATGCATCTCGTCCGTATTCCGACGTTACAACAGATGAAGAAGCGGCAGAATCGGCAGCCGTTATCCGTTCTTTGGGGTATGAACTTGGGTTCAAGATCGACGCCGGAGCAGAAAAAGCAGCAATTGCCGATGAACGCGGAGCATGGTTCTCGCGCCAACGTTTGCTAACAATTGTAACCAAGTTATTCTTGGAAGCGAATAAAAACCGTCCTAACTATAGCATTGCAATTCCTGTAGTTGCTTCCAATGAAATTGATTTGATTGCCAAAGACTATGATGTGAACGTCATTCGCATCAAAAACACACATGCAGCAATGATGGATGTAACTCAGAACAAAGAAGTTGCTTTCGTTGGCGGTACTCGCGGAGGGTTCATCTTCCCCGAATTTCTGTTTGCATCCGACGGCATGTACACAGTAGCAAAAGTTATGGAAATGCTAGCCCTCACCGGGTTAAAACTATCCGATTTGGACAGGTCGCTCCCCCGACGTTACCAGCACCAGGCAAATATTCCCTGCCAATGGGAAAACAAAGGAACTGTTATGCGCCACGCAATGGAGCATTCAGAGCATAAAGAGCGTTTGCTTATTGACGGTGTAAAAATATTTGAAAATGACGGTAATTCTGTTCTACTTTTACCTGATCTTGAAAAAGCGTCATTCATCGTAATTGCTGAAAGTGACTCGAATAACGAGGCAACTGAACTAATGGAGAAATATTCTGCACTTGTGGAGGGATGGGAGGGGTGAGGTAGGAATTCAACATTTCTCCCTGTAAAGCGGTGATGAATCTCTGTTTATTGGAAACTCGTGAAGTAAATCTTTTTCATTAATAGTTTGGTATGAACATTTAACGTTTTTTGAGAATTGGCATTTGAATTTTTAAGGGCTTTTTTAAACATTTGAATCCTTCGGATTCATTATGTTACAGAATCGCACACCTCACACATTCAATAGCCCCTCTACCGTAAACGTATCCTCTCGCAAATCAATTTCATGTTCAACAACCGATTTTAAGTTTGTCAGGAAAAACGTCCAGTAGGCATAGCTGTTTACGTGGCGCATTTGGTCGTAGGTTTTTCCGGGTGTTGCCTGTTGGGTTAGTTTTAGGAGGGTGCTGCCTCCGTGTTCTGTAAGCACAATATCAACTGTACATGCCTCACCGAATGTGAATGAGAACCGTGTTCGTGGTACATCGCAGTCCAACACCTGACCTTGCAGTTCGTAGTTCTTTCCTTTCCATACCCAATGGTAGGAATCAAGTTCATTCGCAAACGACAGGTTGAGCAGTTGCGTTTCGTTAGCAAGTGTAAAGAACGACGCTGCCTCCAGCAGCCATTTGGTAAGACCTTTGGCTGTGGCTATATAGAGAAAAACCTCTTCAGGTTTTTTGTTTATGATTATGCTGCGGGAAAATTTTTCCCAGGAGAATTGAGGGATTGGCATAGTTTGCTTCTTTCTTTATAGTTATTCAACTTCTGTTGTAATTCTTTGTGCAAATTCTTTAAGTTTTTCTGGGTTTGGATGTCCTTCTTTTATTGCTTGTTCGATGTTTCTGCTGAAATCCCAATCTAGGCTTCGGTTGCCCTGTGATAATAATTCTATAATTTTAGTTTCAGCTTCCTGTAGAAATTCAGGATAGTGAGCATATCTGTAGAACCAAAGTTCGATTAATGCATCTTTCTCCTCCTCGTTAATATTATCTAATGCAATTTGAATATATTTTCGAGCTTCTTTCTTTTCTCCTTTTTCTAATAACATCTGTGCATAGTTAAGATTACAATTTATATTATCAGGTTCAATAATTATAGCCTTAAATAGAAATTCTTCAGATTGGCTATAATCTTTCCTTATATTCTTTAGAAAATAAGCATATTTTCCTAGTATATTAGCATCATTAGGATCAAGTAAAAGTGCCTTAAAATAAAAGTCTTCTGCTCTTTGATACTCTTTTTTATGATTACTTAAAAAAGAGGCATAATTAGCATTGGTTGTTGCATCATGAGGGTCAAGGGCAAGGGCTTTAAGGTAAAAACCTTCTGCTTTATGATATTCCCTTTTATAATCGCTTAAAAAGAATGCATAATTACCATTAATAATAGCATTATCAGGTTGACGATAAAGTGCTTGCAGGTAATATTCTTCAATCTTATGATAATCCTTTTTATGATTATGTAAAAAAGAGGCATAATTCCCATAATTGATAGCATCATCAGGATCAAGTGTAAGTGCTTTCAAATAGAATCTCTTTGCTTTGTAATATTCTTTCTTATTATTACTTAGAGAGGAGGCATAATTTCCATTGAGAATTGCATTATCAGGCTCTATTGAAAGTGCCCTCAGATAAAATTCCTCAGCTTTTTTAAAGTCTTTTTTTATAATCCTTAGAAATTCTGCATAATTTCCTATAATTTTAGCTTCATTTTTATTAAATTCTAAAGCTTTCTGATAATACTCATCAAGTCCATCATAATCCTTCTTTTCATCATATAGAAAGCTTGTAAATTTCCACCACAACCATCCTGTTGTAGGATATTTTTCTAATGCCTCCAAATAAATCTGTTTTCTTTTTTCAAAATCAGATTCTTTTTCAGCTAATATATCATACTCAAATGC
>CALMMI010000306.1 GCA_937868245.1 uncultured Ignavibacteria bacterium
GCTTCACCCCGAGGTCTGCAAGGAAATGCAGCAAGGCAGTACGGGAGTAATCAAGCTTATAGATACTTTGTAATTTCTCGGATAACTTTGTCCCGCATCCCGTATCAACCAGAATTGTACGGTCAGGTGAGGTTACCAGCAAACACCGTGCAGACATAGGGATTCTATTCTGCTCATCACCCGGATTATACACCTTCGACCATAAGTTCTTGGGTACAACTCCGAACATTGCCCCGCCATCCAAACCGAAATCGCCTGTTTCTATTGCTGTGATTGTGTAATTTCCTATTGTCATGCTTGATATTCCTTGTAATCGATAAGAAGAAATCCCCCTTAGTCCCCCTTTAACAAGGGGGAAAGAAGAAATTTGTTGTTTTGATTTCTATCTGCTTATGCTATATGCAATAATCTGAATAAAAATCTTATTGAAAAATTTAAGTCATCTCCCTTGATAAAGGGAGACCGAGAGGGATTACCCGCGCTGCGTAAGTATCACCCCGATAATCGCAATAGCCCCGCCAACTATAAACAACCCCGACGGCTGATTACCCATAAATATATACGCAAGAATCGTTGTAAATATCGGCTGCAAGTTATTAAATACCGACACCTTGCTCGCATCTCCCTTGGTTAGCGCGTAATACCATAATGCGTATCCCGCACCGGATGTAATCACCCCTAAGTAGAATAATTGAAACCAATTAAACGGGGTTATTACACTAAGGTTAAACTCTACCGGGAGCAATCCAAAAATCGGAATATAAATCAACAGCCCCGACATCATACTAAGTGCGGTTGATTGTAATGCGCCATATTTCTGAGCATATTTCTTTCCAAGAATGGTATATATTGCCCAAGAACAACTTGCGCCCAACACCATAATATTACCCCAGAAATGTTTGGAATTAAGTTCCAAACCACGCTCCAAAAGAACGAGTATCGTACCGATGATGGCAATTACAATTCCTACAGTTTTCCAAAATGTGAATTTCTCTCCGAAAAATACGGATGCAATCACAAGCACAAAGGCAGGTGTAAGAGCATAGGCCAACGCTGCATTAGGGGCAGTTGTAAAACTCACACCCCAAATAAACATCAATTGATTTATCGGAATGTTTATCAAACCCAAAATCAGGAAACCTATTAAATCTTTTTTATCAAACGGTTTGAGCTTGCTTCGCTGGAAAATCATCCACGTACCATACGCTAAACAGGAAAAGCAGCCTCGCAATAATACTACCATCGCAGGATGGAGTGTTGCCGTGATACTTTTGGCAAATAAATGCGTACTGGACGCAATTAATTGTTGTAGAAAGAGGACAGGGTACACCTACCGCCTGCCTTTTTCTGCTTTTTCGAGCTTCATTTTTTTTGTGATTCTCTCATCCCCGCGCAATACTGTTACCGTTAACGTTTCGCCAACGCTTCCATCGGAAATAATAACCTGGAGGTCGTCGCTTCGATTGATTTTAGTGCCGTCAACTTCAAGAATAATATCTCCGGGTTCAATTCCAGCGCGTTCAGCAGCTGAATTGCGCATAATTTGAACAACTACCACGCCTTCTTTTTTCTCCAAACGGTAGGAGCGTGCCATTTGCTCGTCAATTTCCTGCACTAATAATCCCGGTACAAATTCCCGATCGACCTTACCTCCTGTTTTGATGAAATCAACAGTGCGCATTACACGATTGATTGGAATCGAGAATCCGATTCCGATGCTTCCCGCTCCACGTCCGGTTTGAGCTGTTGAAAAGATAACGGTATTCATACCGATAACCTCACCCAGCGAATTAACAAGCGGTCCACCGGAATTACCCGAGCTGATAGCTGCATCTGTTTGAATCATATTACGGTAAACGCGTCCTTCTTGCGGGAAGCTCACACCGGTATTGCTTACCACTCCTACGGTTACAGTTGGTTTTGCGTTTATATCGAAAAGTCCGAAAGGATTACCGAATGCAATCGCCCATTCCCCGATAATTACATCGTCGGAGTTTGCAAATTTAAGGTAGGGGAGATTTTTACCCTTGATTTTAAGAAGGGCAACATCGGCAACTTTATCTGTACCGATGATTTCTGCATCGTATTTTTCACCGCTTGTCATGGTAACTACAATTTTCTTTGCAGAGCCTGCTACGTGGTCATTTGTAAGGATATACCCATCGGATGAGATGAGGAAACCTGTTCCCAAACCGTGAATCTCCTGATTGTACATTCTTCTGGGAACATTCTGGAAGAACTGCTGAAAGAACGGATCGGTAAACATACCACCGAAAGGATCGGCAGAAATTTGCTGTACCTCAGTAACGCTGATACCAACAATAGCCGGACTGCATTTTTTTACTGCTTCCGTAATTGCATTCTGACGGGAGGAAGTAATGTCTGCATTAACAACATCCGGATTAGGGGCAGTTCTGGACTGTGGTTGTTTAAAGTCGATTTTTTCAGCAAGCGGGTCTTTAGGGGAAAGACGATTACACCCGAATATCGGGAATGTCTGCAAAAGAGCAATAGCCGCAACAAGCAAACGAATCTTCATAAATATAATTCCTGATAATAATTTAGATGAAATTTAATTTAAATATTGTTATGCGACATCAAAATATCCTTTTTCGCCCGCATATTGACGCAAAAACTCAATTCTTGTTTGTTCGTGTTCAGGTTTTCGTAAATGGGGGTCGGCATCAATAAGAGCGAATGCCTCCCGTTTGGCAATTTCGATTACCTCGAAATCTCGAACCAAGTCCGTAAATTCAAAATCGGGCACTCCAGACTGCCGTGTCCCCATAACATCACCCGGACCGCGAAGTTTCATATCTACTTCTGCGATTCTGAAACCATCGGTTGTTTCCTCCATTGTTTTCAAGCGGATAATCGATGCTTTACGCTCACTTGCTTCCTGTTCCTTTTTTCCCAACAAGAAGCGAAAATGATCTTTTGTTGCCAAAAAACAGTAGGATTGTTCACCTCCGCGCCCAACTCGTCCGCGTAATTGGTGGAGTTGCGAGAGACCGAACCGTTCCGCATTTTCAATAAGCATAACCGTAGCATTCGGAACATCAATTCCAACCTCCACAACCGTAGTTGCTACCAGAATTTGAAATTCCTTATTCTTGAATGCCTTCATAGCATCATCTTTCTCATACCAGAACATTTGCCCGTGGAGTAAACCCATTTTGAATTCAGGGAATACCTCGCGTTGCAGGTGTTCAAAATGCTCCACTGCGGATTTAAGTTCTATTTTGTCGGATTTTTCAACAAGGGGATACACAATATATGCCTGCCGCCCGCTCCGTACTTCCGAACGGATGAACTCCATCGTTACATCCAATTTGCTCTCGAAAACAACTTCGGTTTTAATCGGCTTTCTCCCGTGAGGCATTTGGTCGATAATCGAAATATCAAGGTCACCGTAGAGAGTCATCGAGAGAGTGCGAGGGATAGGAGTGGCACTCATTACCAAAATATGTGGAGAAATTGGCAGAGAAGGAGTTGCGTCTGCTGCATGGGAACGAATCCCCAAGTCCCGTAGTTTAGCCCGTTGCATCACTCCGAAACGGTGCTGTTCATCTACTACAATCAAGCCTACCTTGTGATAGTCAACTGTTCTGGAAATATCCGTTGCATTCCCGCTGAAAAGTGCATGAGTTCCGATGATGATATGTGCTTCCCCGAGTGCAATCTTCTCTTTAATATCACGGCGCATCTTAGCTTTTTGTCCGCCGATAAGCTGCACGATTTCAATTCCCGAGCCTTCAAGAAAATTCTTGAGTGTATGATAATGCTGCTCGGCAAGAATTTCTGTAGGAGCCATCAAGAGTGTTTGATAACCACCGTCTATTGCCATCAGCATTGCAAAAAGTGCAACTAAAGTTTTACCTGAACCAACATCACCTTGCAATAAACGGTTCATTGGTTTACCGCTTTGGAAGTCGGTGGCAATATCCCAAATAACCCGCTTTTGCGCATGAGTCAACTCAAACGGCAGTGAATCCATTAATCCTCGTGCGCGAGGGCTTTTGGGGTCGATAACTACACCACGTTCCATTACCTTGATGCCACGTTTGCGGAGCGCAAGCATCATTTCAAAAAAGAACAACTCCTCGAATTTCATGCGGAAACGGGCACGTTCCACTGATGCAGTTGAATCCGGAAAATGGAGCATCCGTGATGCTTCACGGATATTCGGTAGTGATAACTTTCGTAAAACAGAAGAGGGGAGTGTCTCTTTAAGTTTGGGGATTTCCTGTTCAATCACTTCTGCAACTATCGAGCGAATCTGGCGCATCGAAAGATGCACGTTTTTCATCGCCTGTGTGATTTTATACTTTGGAATTATCTTGCCTTCTTTGTACAGCTCTTCGTCTTCTTCGTCAATTTTCAGAACTTCCGGGTGATGGAACGAAACCTTGCGAAACTTTTCTTCATATTCGGGCATACCGCTCACAACCACCATCATTCCAACTTTGAACGCAATTCTAAAGTAGTGAATCATCTGGAAGAAAATCATATCGGCAGAGCCACCCGATTCATCGGAAAGGGAGATAATCATCATCGAACGGTTGCCGCCTCCATAAGAATTCTCACGGATTTTACTGATGCGGGCTACAACGGTGATTTCGTTTTTAACTGAAAAATCTGACGGTAGTTTTACAGAATCATCGCTAAAAAGATTGCTTCTGCGGAGTGTTTGGGCTATTTCGGCAAGGGTAACAACCGTATTGCGGTCAATATAGGAGCGGGGATAATACCGCAACATATCTGCAGCGGTTAAGAGTCCGGCAGAAGCCAATACTTCTGCCCGTTTCGGACCTACCCCCCGTATGTATTGAAGTGAAAGCGGTTTATTGTCCTTCATTGGCAGTCGATAAGAAATTGCTGATGGCTTATAGCTGATGGCTTATAGCTGATTTTAGATTTTTATTAAGTTGTTTAGGTCAGGTCGGTTGCTACAACCGACCTTCTTTCTATATGTCTATATGGAAAGTCAGTTGTAGCAACTGACTTGACTTAGTTATTGCTTTTGTTCGCAAATAATCTAGTAATTATACTTACTCTTTCAAAAATTCATATTCATATACTTTCTGTTCGATTTTGGCTGCAAGTTGTTTTAGCCGTTCTCGTAGTGCCGCAGCCCCCTAAATGCCTGGACAAAAATTCTACTTATATTGCAACCCAAAA
>CALMMI010000307.1 GCA_937868245.1 uncultured Ignavibacteria bacterium
AACTGGCACTTTATTGCTGGTTTTTTAATGATTGCTAAAGTTTAAACGACTTCATATTGTAAAAATTCAAGAGAACTTAAAAGAATTAAAGAGGTTAATCAAAATGAATTCAATGAGATAAAAGGTAATCAGTTTTATCAACAACAAAAAGATACTATAAAAAGTAAAATAGAAAAATGTGAAGTTTTTCTGTTGCCATCTAATAATAAAATCGCACAAAAAAGTGGATTTGATTATGGAGTTTATAAATCTACTTATGAATATTTATCAAAATATGTTCATTCTGATTCCTACTGTCTTGACCAACTAGTTGTATTTACAGCTGGAAGCGAGGATGCTTACCATTTAATTGGAACCACCCTAGATTATTTGATTATAATTTTAAGCTTCTCAATAAGGGATTTCATAAAAATTCATCCAGAACAAACTATTGAATATAGCAATTTTGTTAATAATGTAATTCGCATGTCTGAAAAATCAGCAAAAGCATTCTGAAACAAATCCCACAACTTTACACACTCTACAAGATTTAGCATTCCAAGACCTTGAAGGTTTTCGAAAACCTTCAAGGTCTATACTAAAAATACCGAATGAACAAAAAACCCGAACTGCGCCGTGAACTTGGGCTTCTCCAGGCAACCGCCCTCAATATGATTGATATGGTGGGAATAGGTCCGTTTGTAGTGTTGCCGATAGTTGTGCAGATTATGGCTGGTCCACAGGCGATTTGGGCGTGGGTTGCCGGTGCAGTGCTTGCACTGGTGGATGGTTTTGTGTGGGCGGAACTTGGTGCTGCTATGCCCCAGGCAGGCGGAAGTTTTGTATTCCTTCGGGAAACGTTTGGACGGGAGCGTTGGGGTAAGTTAATGTCGTTCCTGTTTATTTGGCAAACAATGATTCAAGCCCCGCTTGTGGTTGCTTCGGGAGCAATCGGGTTTGCACAGTATTTTACGTTTCTCGTCCCTCTGGGATTTTATGAGAAAAAGATGCTGTCGGGTGCGCTTGTTATTCTCATAACGGCATTGCTCTACCGCAAAGTTGGAGATATTGGGAAGATTTCCGTTGTATTATGGGCTGCTGTACTTGGTACAATTGGATGGTTGATATTCGGTGGAGCTACACATTTTAACCCTGATTTGGCATTTACATACCCTGAAACTTCGTTTGATTTTTCGGGTGCATTTTTTGTGCTGTTGGGGCAAGCAACCGTAAAGACAGTTTACTCTTACTTAGGATACTACAATGTATGCCACTTGGGAGGTGAAATTCGCAATCCCGAACGCAATATCCCGCGAAGTATTTTTATTTCAATTATCGGAATTGCAATTCTGTACCTTGCTCTTAATCTTAGTGTAATGGGCGTCATTCCTTGGCAGGAGATTCAAAACTCACAGTTTATCGTCAGTACATTCGTCGAACATTTATACGGACATACAGCGGCTAACTTTGCAACCGGACTTGTTTTATTGATTGCATTTTCTTCGCTCTTTGCAGTTGTGGTAGGATACTCGCGTATTCCTTATGCTGCTGCAAAGGAAGGTGCATTCTTTTCAATTTTTGGGAAACTACACCCGACTAAAGATTTCCCTTATATTTCCTTGTTATTCTTGGGTGGAATCGGATTTATTTTCAGTCTCACGTTTCGAATGAGCGAGGTAATCAGCGCAATTCTTGCAATGCGGATTATCGTCCAGTTTATAGGCGGAGCAGTGGGTGTAATGTTACTCAGGCGAAAATGGTCAAGTGACAGGCTGCCGTTCAAAATGTGGCTCTATCCGGTTCCTGCAGTAATGGCAATCTTATTATGGATATGGCTTTTTAATGCAACGGTTTACACCGTTATTTGGAATATGTCGGCGGCGTTTTGGGGTATTTCTGTTATGATTTTGGGAATTATTGTGTATTTTGTACAGGCAAGGATTCGTGGGGAATTTCCATTCGTCCCAAAAGACCAAGCCGGGAGTACACTGCTCTAACTATATTTTATATAAACAATTATACTACTATGCGTTCACTCGTTACTTTTTGTATTTCGCTGTTCTTTGCTGTAAATATTCTAATGGCTGCTGATGCACCTAAGGTGCTGATAGTGGATGCTCATCCTGATGATGAAACAGGTTTTGCAGCCACTGTTTATAAAATCACCCATGATCTTAAGGGTAAAGTGGATTTGGCTGTTGTTACCAATGGCGAGGCAGGTTTTAAATATTCCACTCTTGCCGAGGAGATATACGGCGAAGAATTAACAGATGAAGCGGTAGGTCGTGAATTCCTGCCTTCAATCAGAAAAAAAGAAATTATGGCAGGTGGTAAATTCATCGGAATACATAATTACTATTTCTTCGATCAGAAAGACACCCATTATACACTTGATTGCGATACAGTCTTAAATCAAGTATGGAATGTTACATGGGTAAAGGATAAACTTCGCGAACTTATCCTCCGTGAGAAGTATGATTTTATCTTTTGCCTTTTACCAACATTCGATACTCACGGGCATCACAAAGCTGCCACAATACTTGCATTACAAACGGTTGCCGCGCTTTCGCCCGAGCAGCGTCCTGTAGTGCTGGGTTGTACAGTAACCGATAAGCCGGATACATCTAAGATGCAATTTACCGGATTACCAGCCTATCCGGTCACTGCTGTCAAGAGTGGTAAGTACATGTTTGATTTCGACCGCACCCAGAAATTCGGTTTTAAAGACAATCTAAATTATAAGGTTATCGTCAATTGGGTAATTGCGGAACATAAATCGCAGGGTGTGATGCAACTTGGCATGAACCGCGGCGATATAGAGCATTTTTGGTTCTTTGATATTAACTCACCAAATGCAATTCCAAAAACTCAACAACTGTTTGAATCTCTCAAGAAGAACAATTTCAAGAAGAAAGAGTATTAACTTATTTCTATAAAACATAGTTTGTTATAAATCTCAATTAGCAATTCAATTCATTTCACAATTATTTCATCGGAGGTTTTATGAAACTCTCTCCTATTTCCAAGTTTATTCTTGGATTATTCGCCATCCTATTCGGTTTACATGCAACTGCAAGTGCACAGCAATGGTCTAAACTGCCATTCCCGGGAAATACCGAAGTATATTGTATGCTTCCTGTAAGCGGTGATTCCATTTATGCAGGCACTTCAGCAGGACTCTATCTGTCAGCAAACAATGGCAATACATGGTCGCTCTTAGCACTTGAATCCAGAACAGTTCAATCCCTTGCTGTAAAGGGTACGATGATGTTCGCAGGTTTAGCCGGTATAGGGGTGCAACGCTCAACGGACAATGGCTTTACATGGACAGAATCAAGCAACGGTCTTCCGAGCGGTACAGTATATTCTATCCTTGTACGCGATGCGTATATTTTTGCTGCAACAAATGTAAGCGGTGTATATGTTTCATCCGACAATGGAAACAGTTGGTCACAAACAGGAACATTTTCAAATCCGGATGTAAAACCTACCGTGTGGGTTTATTCGTTGGCAATAAGCGGCTCTACTATATTTGCAGGTACATTTGGAGACGGTTTGTTTAAATCAACCGATAACGGAGTTACATGGATAAAATCCGATTCAGGATTAACCAATCCTACAGTAAGAACTGTCTATACACGCGATAATTCTGTATATGCCGGAACACTTGGTGGCGGGTCGTTCCGCTCAGTTAATCCGGGAAACTTGTGGGTTGACATCAGCAAAGGACTTGGCAGCAAAGATGTAAGAGCAATAATTGTAGGCGGAGGCTCAAATAACAATTTGTTAATCGTGGGTACTTACGGAGCAGGTGCATACCGTTCTGGTGACACAGGTAAAACCTGGGTTCAGTTTATTGATAATTTGGAAGATCTTCATATTAATTCTTATGCAATTGTTGCAAACAATTTGCTCGCAGGAACTAATAGCGGAATATTCCGTGCATCATTAGCCCCTTCGGGAGTGGATGAAGCTACTGTCAGTTCTGCAAACGGGATTTCGGTTTTCCCTCAACCGTTCGGCAACGGAGGTTTCTCAGTAAAATTACCGGAAACATGGAAAAAAGGTTCAGTTCGTTTGATGCTTTCAAATATGCTGGGTGAAAGGGTTGTAGATATGGAGCTATCATCCAATAACAGTGAGTATATACCTGTGCAGACAAACCAGATACCACAGGGAGTATATATCCTCCGTGCACTAAGTGGTAATGAATTCGTAACACGGACTATCATCAAAGAATAATCTATTGTTTTTACCTTAGGGTGATTTCATTGTCCGACAGCTGGTCGTCCATGCTGACAGGAATATCTCCGTAATCCGAGGGTAAATAGAAATAGCAAGGGAACTCGGAGTTTGATGCCTGTTCCGCTTGAATTTCCATTAATTGTGTGTAGAGACCGGGAGGTAAACATATTTCACAAGGTGGTGTGCCTTTCGTAATCATGTATTGTTCGAGAGCTTGATATACTTCTGAAAAGATTGTAAATATATCCATGGTATTATTTTCAAAATTTAAAAAATACGGATTTGCTCCTATTTTGTATTTCCCCCAAATGAACAATACTGTCTCACCATAAAAAAAGTTCCCTTTTTACTCAAAAACTGCTCGAATATTTTTCGGGCAGTTTTATTTTCTACTTTGAGTTATTGTGTATGGCAGCTTCATTTTCAATTCGATGTAGCATTGTTTCTGCATTTATCCTACTCTTACAAACAACCCTCTATGGTCAAGGATCGGCAGGGAGTGCCGCAGTATTTGAATCCCGCTCTGTGATTGACATGCCGACTGCAGGTGTCCTTACACCAAGTTATTTTGCACTTGCCACCAGAGTATCACCAAAAGGCGATTTTACAGCCGACATGGCAGTTGCACCGTTTAATAATATGAATGTACGGTTGTTTGCAACAGGCAAGAACCTTATCAGCAACGAATCAGTACAGTTCAACCTTCCTACACTGCAAGCTCAGTTTCGTTTTATTGACGAAACACGTTCATTTCCTGCACTTGCCGTTGGAATCACATCGAAAACGAACGGCTATTTCAACCAGGATTTCCTTTTTAACCAATCCGTTGGCGGATGGATTTCTGCAAGTAAGAATTTCAAAGGGCTTATCGGTGCGATTGCTCTGCACGGAGGAGCGTTTGTAAGCGCACATTCGTTCGGAGGCTATGCGGGCTTTGAGCAATCCATAGGAAGTTCAATTGCAGTTGTGGGGGAAGCATCACTTGCATCGAAAAATAATTCTGCCTCCAATGATAAAATTTACGGATTGTGTAATGCCTCATTCCGTTGGTCCGTAGTGCGAGGAATAACCATGGAGCTTATCGCCCATGATATATTCAGTACAGTAAACTCCCGGGGTATAGGAAGAGCATTTGGCATAGAGTTTATTCGTGCTTGGTAGAAAATAATACAGTAACTTCTTACGAAAGTCCATCCATCAAGCTGTTCAACACTTCTGATTAAAAGCGTATAGTATTCACTCACCCTTATGCTTTGTTCATGCGTTTCATTTTTATAGCTGACTTCCTCTGGAGTGCATGTACTCTGGCTATCAATTCACGAACACCAAAAGGCTTTGTGATATAGTCGTCTGCTCCAATTTCCATAACATTTGTTTTGCCTATCTCTTCACCTTTTGTAACAAGAATTAGAATCGGCGTTGTAATCTTCTCTTCATGAAGTTTATAACAAAATTCCCTGCCGTTCATACTTGGAAGCATCATATCCGCAATAATACAATCGTATCTACCGCTCCGGGCTTCTGCAAGACCTTGAAGTCCGTCGCGTTTGCTCGTTACAACAAACGACTCTTCTTCCAAGGCATCGGTAAGACCGCGGATAATTGCTACATCACTTTCAATAATCAGAATTCTGGACATATTTGATTCAACGTAAATAAAGTATTAACAGTGCATTTGTTACATTCAATTTCTGTTCCAGTTACGTTATTGGTATAAATAACAAACCCCGCTTTGGATGTAAAGCGGGGTTTATCAAAGCTGTTGTTAGATTATTATTAATGACTAACCATTATTGCCTTACTAATCATACCAGTTTGTGTATTGAATTGGACGAAATACATGCCACTGGTAAAGTTAGATACATCCACATTTGTTTTAGTACCCTCTACCAAAAACCTTTTTACTTCCATTCCTAAACTACTCATTATACGTAGAGATGAAACTTTTTCGAAACCTGAAATAGTAACTACAGAAGAAACTGGGTTTGGGGTAAGAGATATACTATCTGTATGTACAGGAAGTTCTTCAACATCAGTAGGTGGAAGTGGAATATTAACTAATCCAAATGGGTTATACACGAAAAACTGCACTCCTTGCCTCTGTTCCATAATCCAAATATTTTTGTTTCTATCTTGGATAACACTTGCATCGCCTCTTACACTATTATCATCGCGAGGCAAAGATGAATTACTATCATTATATGTTACCCATTCACTTCCGTCAAATGTATGTAAGCCTTGCAGGGAGACCATCCAAACTTTTTTATTTTCATCAATAATGAAATCCCTTGTATCTGCTCTTATTGGAGGAATATCCTTCCATATTTTTCCGTCAAAATAAGATAATGACTCCTCAAACTTTACACTTGGAACATCTATTGGGTAATGATACAAATACCATATTCCTCCGTCTTTATCGCAAATTATTTTACGAACGGTTTGATAATATGGATTTTCTGTAAAGTTGTACATAGCTTCCTGTAGAGTATCTTGTACTCTTACACTTGAATAGGAAGTTGAAAGCCAAATATTATCAGAAGAGTCAATACAAAAACCACCTCCCCATCCTTTTTCTGAAACCTCTTGCTTTCGAATAATACGGGGAGTCCATTTCAAGCCATCAAACTGTTCAACAGCAAATTGATTTTTATCTATTGCACTATTTGACAAGCAAAATGGATAACCGTTACGACCAAGTCCTATATAGGAAATTGCATCCCCTACAATATTTGAATTTGAATTGTTAAGTATTGAAGTGAATTTGCCGTCATAACGTCCAATTCCTTGTGGAGTAAGAAACCATAATATATTGGTTTTATCATACACGAAAGAAATGTTAAAGTTGGTAAAATCAAGAAAAGTAACAATTGTATCTGTTTCCCATTCTTTGTTTCGATAATGATTAACGTATAGAGCTTTAGTATCTCCATTGACAAAACAAACATCGCCGTTATTATCTTTTCCCAATGTTCTGTGAACCCAATCAACTCCCATCTGTTGAGGTGTTTTTATAGAAGTCCACTGTACATTTTTGGGGACAATTAGAGAAAAGGTTGCAGTAGATTCTACATCACCATTTTTGCCTGTTACTATAAACGTTCTGCTTCCTGTATCGAGATAATTTGGTGTGATTTGTAGCGTTACATTAACATAAGGAGGACTGGGAATTATAGTTGAAAAGGACGATGTACCATTAAAAGAGGGTGAAGATACAGACAGGAAAACGGTAGCATCAAAGCCATCTATAGGAGTAATGGCAACGGAATATGTAGCTGTTTGACCAATAGGAACAGATTGAGCCGACGGAGTTACAGCAATTGTAAACTTCTGCGCAGATGCGAAACAAGTGGCAAACAAAAGTATGTAAAACAAAATCAGTGATTTCATATCAAATCTCCGGTATAGAAGTGAAAATAGTTACCGCATACATCGGAGCATGGTTAGCTTCTCTGAACTGATAAATTCGGTAATATGTAAGATACTGAAATAAATTAAGTGTGTTAGTTTATTTCATCTGCAAAACTCTTAAAAAACTACTTGGTACGCAAGAATTTATTTAATTATTTATTCACAACAGCTTTGCAACTTTAACTTTACAAAATTTACAACTACTATTCTTTTACAAACTTTATTGATGAGTTATTTATTTTTAGAATATATACACCTGATTGGAGAAAAGATACATCAAGTGTTTCTGTATAGGTGCATTCAAATATTTTCTTACCTTCTAAAGAAAATATTTCCATTCTATCGGTGGCTTTTGCTGTGGATTGATTCTTAATAAGTAAGACATTTTTTACTGGATTGGGATATATCTGTATTCTTTGAGATTCTGTTGCCTCCGGCATAGTGCTTAAAAGTATCTTAGCTTTGTAGGAATATCCACATACATTAATTGAATCAACTGTATTGGTAAGATACCCAGTAATAAATTCAACATCTTGGTATTTTTCAAAAAAAACATGTATTGAAGGATTAAGATATTCTATCGAGTCTGTTGCAGAATAATCAAGCCCTTTAAAAAAAATCAATCCGAAAGTATCTTGTAATGCATGAAATCTGTTTTTTAATCCAAGATGTGCAGAATCAACATCACCTACTCCCTTCACTTCGCCAGAATCCAAGATATGGTCAAAAGGATAAAAATTTCGCGGGAAATTGATAAAATAGCCTGTTTTTGAGAACCTATGTTTAAACGTAGTTGAACCTAAACAGGTATCAACTCTTACTGAATCTGGGTTGTACATGTCCCCTTCATTTGCCCATATCATTTTAAGACAACTGTCTATTGGTGTATCCTTAGCATAAGAAGTACCAATGTCAAAAAGAAAAACGGCAATAAGCAGTAATAACATCGTTTTCATATGAAACCTCGAAGAAGAAATATAATTTTCAATTTATATTATGCCGGGTGCAGTTATCCGGTAGTTGTTATAATACTTTAGTAACTCATCAAATTAATAAATGTTTACTTATTACTATCAGAAATTCTAACTATTATTCTTTTTCACAAAAAAGCAAAAAACCCCGCTCTGTTTCCAGAGCGGGGTTTTCTATTTACAATTCTATGAAATAGAATTTATCTATCGCATAATAACAACCGGCTGTACCAAATGTACATTGCCCGAAGTTAAGCGGCAATAATACACTCCTGTCGGTACATTAAGCGTAAGCGGGTTGATTGATACAGTGTAATCCCCTGCAGTATATACACCGTTCGAAAGTACCGCAATCTCACGTCCCAAGGCGTCTTGTAATGTAAGGCGGACATTTGCCTGCATACTTGGAACGCTGAAACTGATACTGCCTTCGCCTGATAAAGGATTCGGTTGAACACCATGCAGCAGGAAGCCGTCTGCTTCAAGAAGTTCGTTAACCGCAGTTGGGTCAATCAGCACCCGAACATCACGTGTACGAATGGAATCACAATCATTACTGATGACAGCGTAATAAATACCGGAATCCGCTTTGCTCGCATTATCCTTCGAGAAGTTTTTGAAGGTTTGCCCATCAACTTCTTTTCCATTGTGATACCATTTGTATCGCAGCGGTAAATCGCCTGATGGTTCAATAATAATCTGAAGGGATTTTCCTGAATTTACCTTTACTGTTGCAGGAGGTTGAGCAAGTATTCCAGGGCTGTTGCGTTTTGTAATTTCTGCTGCTTCCGAAGTACGTGTTCCGCAAATTCCCGAAACCACTACACGGTAGCTGCCAATAGTATTGCTGTCAACTTTCGGTATCGTGTAGGATGCAGAAGATGCACCTGGGATATTTACTGCATTGCGTTGCCACTGATAGCTTAGGTTTGTTCCAACTGCTGTTACATCTAATGTTGCAGGTTTACCTTCGCACAACAATTGTTTTTTCGGAGAAAATACAATTTCGGTTTCTTTGTTAAGTTTTACAGAAACATTGTTCGTTATCAAAATCGTATTACTTGCCACAACCGTAACGAGTACATTATAATCCGACCCTGTATCTGCCACAGTAACCGGATTGATAGTAAGGGTCATTGTATTAGCACCACTTACATTACCGCTATCTATAATCCAGTTATTTCCACGTCTCCATTGAATTCTTAGTTCTGCATTAGGAACTTCTGTTTTAACCGCAGCTGTTAACTTTATGCTGCCTCCAATACATGCTGATGTGTCGCGTGGTTCTTTGCTAAATGCTGCACCTGGCAGCAAAACTGCAAACCTTTGGGATGTATCACGTCCGCAAGTTCCTTCTACTATCACATAATAATTGCGACCTGTATCACTTGGTTGAACATTGAAGATCTGAAGAACAGGAGTATCAGTTCCTGCAATACGGGTTGTATTTTGAAGTTTAACAGAATCACGATACCATGCATAATATACAAGGTTTTGTGGAAGAATCGGTGCAACCTCTGCTCCAACCTCGAACCGTGCATCTCCGCCATTTAACAAGTACACCGTTTTCGGCTGTTGGAAAATTTTGGTTGTAGGAGCCATTGCAAGTTGCATTGATTGCGAATATACAGTATCAGCACCGGAAGTTCCAGTAATTACTACACGATAGAATCCTTCCGAATTATAACTTGTGTTATAGAGGGTAAGGGTAGTGCCGGTTGAGTCTGGAATATCCACACCATTATATTGCCACTGATAGTGCAAACGTGCATTGTTGGAAATTGAAGCATCAATTTTGTATTGAGCTGTTGTTCCAAAACATATAATCTGACGTCCTGTTTGGCTGTTGATAGTAATCAAAGGAATAATCTCGTCAGCACCGATATATGGTGTGCGTCGTGGTTGATTATCAACATCATTTGTAACAACCGACAGTAATGACGCTGTTCCATATAAAGAAGAATCAACTGTTACCAAGTGAATCAAGTCATTTTGGAATGTGATTACTTTCGAGATTGAATTAAGATCAAAACCTGTTGAGTCCTGCCATGATTTTAGAGTAGGGAGCGATGTTAGAACTGTATTGCGTGTCCATGCACCAATCGACGCACCATTTGAGTAAAGCTCGTTATAATTGCTGGATGCAATCGGATTGTTAGGTGTCGTATAGGAAACTGCAACTGCAAGTCCGCCGCCTGAATTATAAAAAATATTATTAATAATATTTGTGTTCGCTCCGTCGGTAATTGTAAGGGCAGCAGAAGTTGAAGCTGTAGAGCCTATATTAACCGTATTATGATATACATTCACCAATGTACTCGAAACCAAGATGATACCCGCTGTAGTAGTGTTGCCCGATCCGATGTTTATCGTATTATTAGCAATCATCATTGCCTGAGCAGGTGCAGGAGAATTACTGTTCTCAACATAAATTCCTTCTCCTGATGCCATTCCTGAAATACGGTTGGCTGTTACTTGAGTAGCATTCGTACATCCTATCATCGAAATTGCTGATGCATTAAGAGTAGAATTTGAGAAAGCAGGACGGGAGAATGAATTGCGTGTTACAGAAGCTGCTTCACATCCATCAACTACAAGTCCGTCGGAAATAAAATTTGTAAACGTATTATTTCTAACATTCAAACCTGTAATCGGCGTTCCCGGAGCTGCATCTATCATAGCACCAAAATATCCGTAAGTGAGTATATTATTACTCAGTGTCAGATTATTTGCTTGATTCTGTTCTTCGGAAATGATTCCACCGTCTGTGGTTGCAGAAGTTGAGGTTTGAATATTGTTACTGTCTAGTACATCATTCATCGTACCGTTTTTCAAACGAACAACTTGTGCATAATCAGTACCTGTTGATTTAAAGTCGATATTTTTGAACGTTACCCAATCAGTTCCGTCGAGCTGCAATACATAATTGTTATTCGGGAATATTGCACTGTATTGTACCTGAGGTTTTGTTAAACCGGAATTTGGTTCCTGACGGAATACTACTTTTTTAAGAGCAGCAACTCCGGGTATTTCCTTTAATGAAATTTGTTCTATATATGTTCCCTGGCGAACATTAAACGTAACAGAATCCAACACTCCGCAAGCGTTTAAATAAAGTTGTGCTTGTGTGAAATTTAGGAAATCAGGGCTTGTACCGCCGATTGTATAAACTCCGCGTTCTAATCCC
>CALMMI010000308.1 GCA_937868245.1 uncultured Ignavibacteria bacterium
TCATATCCTAACTCTGTTTTGTTTTTATAAAACTCCGCAGAGTTATCATTGCTGTTAAGCCAGATGAGCCTTTTTAAGCTGCTTAATTGCTGCCTTCTTAATTTTCTTAATGGGGCGTCTCAATTTTTTGATTTCGCTTACCACAGCATCTTTGATTTCATCAACATGGACTTTATCAGCAGCTCTTTTAGCCATATCAACAGCATCGCCTTTAAGGTTATTGGCAACTCGCGCTACTTTTTTAACTCCATCCACTGCATCGTCTTTCATTTCTTTGCCAAATTGTGCCACCTTTTCAACGCCGTGGACTGCCTTATCTTTCATGTCCCTGATTGGCTGTTCCGTACTGTCAAGTTTGTCGACCATTCTGTCCTTTGCATCAATTACTGACCTTTCAGCCTTATCCAGAGAGTTCAAGGTACTTTTTTTAGCTTGTTTCCCCATAAGCTCGGCTTTATCGAGTCCTTTGATTGCACCTTTTTTCATGGCTTTGATATGTTCGTCTTCATGATCCATCATACGCTTACGGGCTTCATTAATTACCAATCCGGATGCAACCGGTATTGCTGCATAAAGCATACTCTTTACGGGATGTTGGGTAATAAATTTTTTACCCGCTTTTAGGAAGTTCAACATAACTACCTCATCTATATAAGTAAAACAAAATTTATATATCCGAGAAATCTATATTAGAAGTAGAAGATTTGCGCTATGATTGAATGAATGGTTGATAGATTAAATAATCAGTTTCTTTAGTGCTTCGATATGTGATTATTTGTGGATGTTTGGTTTGTAGTACGGCTGATGTTAGAAAAAGTTTCATTCTTTTAATGAAACACGTACTGTTCTCCCCGTGCTTGTAGTATGAAAGACCTTTTGAAGGAATTTTTCGACTTTTACACTGTGCAGCTTTTACACAAAACCGACAAAGAACACCGAAAGCAAATCGGTACTTCGGATTATTATTGTAATTTTGTGATATAATCATATAACACTTAAAATCATAAACTGCACTTGTCGTCAAGTGATGAAAACCGTCTGTCATTCCTTATAGAACTATGCGATTTATTATTTCTGTTTTAACTCTTTACTTTCTAGTTCTTTCCTGTATGCCGTGTGGCGATATGAAGGATTGTACGGAGTATGGGAAGGACAAAACAGAATATTCTAAAAACGACCATTCCGATCACCACGACGATGTAGAAAGCTGTTCGCCTTTCTGCAGTTGTGCATGTTGCGGACAGATTACAAATTTTACCAATCCATCCACTGTTTTTACGTGCAGTCTTACCCTTTCGAATTTTAAACCTCTTTTCAATCCTGTTTCACCCCAATCCGAGTTTTACACTTCCATCTGGCAACCACCTAAATACTGTTAATGATAATTGTCTCCTACTCTTTGTAGATTCATGTAATTACACAATAGTGCAATGTTTCAAATCATTGCATCTATATCGTATTATTTTATCCATTAACTACCAATAAAACAATGTTAAAATTCATTTTACCGTTCGTAGCAATGCTTACCGTTGGCATTGCCCAAGCACAACACACATTTACAGCAATCATTAAGGACAGTGCTACAAAAGAAGTTCTTATCGGAGCAACTGCACTTGTAAAAGGAACAACAAAAGGTGCTTCTTCCGATAAAACAGGACACGTTACTATCAAAAATATTCCGGACGGAACGCAAATTCTCGTTTTCAAGTATCTCGGTTATGAGCAATCCGAGGAAACATTTCAATTCCCTATTGCTCAATCCGAACCTATCGAAATATTCCTGGTTGCACGCGAAGTGGAATCTGATGAGGTAATCGTTTCATCCACGCGAACAGGCAGGGCTATTCAGAATGTTCCAACACGGGTTGAAACTCTCGAACTGGAAGAAATCGAAGAAAAAAGCAATATGCGTCCAGCCAATGTATCGATGATACTGCACGAAAGCACGGGCATACAAGTACAGCAAACATCCGCTACAAGCGGGAATGCAAGCATTCGGATTCAAGGATTAGACGGACGCTATACACAGCTTCTGAAAGACAATTACCCGAATTTCGGGAATTTTGCAAGCGGACTCAGCATTTTGGAAATCCCGCCGCTCGACCTAAAACAAGTGGAGGTTATCAAGGGTCCTGCCTCTACTTTGTACGGTGCAGGAGCAATTGCAGGAGTGGTAAACTTCATTTCCAAAACCCCACAGGAGAAATCAGAATATAGTTTTTTGGTTAATCAATCCCATATCGGGCAAAGTAATATCGGAGGCTTTACATCATCCAGAAATGAACAATTCGGGTACACACTTTTAGCCTTGATAAACTTCCAACAGCCATACGATGTGGACAACGACGATTTTACGGAATTACCCAAATCGACCGACTTCACCATCAATCCAAAACTATATTACTACCCCTCGGAAAAAATAACCCTTATGCTTGGAAACAGCTATTCACAAGGTGATAGAACCGGTGGTGATATACAGGTTATTAAAAATGCAGCAGACCCATTGCATACATTTTTTGAAAAGAACAATACTCTTCGTAACACAACCACACTTGAGTTCGAGCAGCAATTCACGGGTAAAAACCATCTTACAGCGCGGTCGAGTTTTAGCGTGTTTGACCGTGAAATCAAGATTCCAAACTATGAATTCAAAGGGACGAACTATAATTCATTTAGTGATTTGTCCTACGTTCACAATTTTGGAGAGCAGACACTTATCGTTGGTGGTAATAGTATTTACGATAAATTTTCTGAGACAGGAGCTACATCATTCCCGTTGCGTGATTTTACCTCGTTTACCGGCGGAGTGTACGCACAGCACACATGGGATGTTTCGGAAACTGTCAAACTGGAAAGCGGGCTGCGAACAGATGTGGTACAGTATTCCAATAGCAATTATGAGAAAACGGAGGTATTTGTGCTTCCAAGAATTTCAGCACTTTTTAAGCTGAATGACCAGTGGAGTTCACGTATCGGCGGGGGCTTAGGGTACAAAACACCAACAATCTTCACCGAACAAACCGAAGGTTTTCAGTATCGCAATGTTACTCCTTTAAGCAATGTTACAAGTGAACGGAGTTACGGCGGTACGGCAGATATTACGTTCAGAGAACTACTCTCTGAGGATTTTTACCTTAGTTGGAATCAAATGTTCTTTTATACTGCTATTAACAATGCAACAGTTTTGCATGAAAATGTAAAAGGTGAATTTGAATTTTCGAATGAAGATAAGCCGATACAAAGTTTGGGATTTGAAACGAACATAAAGGTAGTTTTCCAAAGTAATTTTACTGCGTTCATCGGCTATACGTTCACCGATGCGCGTGCTGAATATCTATTAGGGAATCAGTTTTTGCCCCTGCTCCCTAAAAACAAACTGAATCTATCGCTCATTTATGAAAACGCAAAGGATATTAAAATCGGTCTGGAAGGATATTTGACCGATAAACAGTATTTAAATAATGGAAGTCAATCCCCAGATTTTTGGGAATTCGGTGCAATGGTTGAAAAGACTTTTGGTGTAGTTTCATTCTATATCAATGCCGAAAATTTTACCGACACCCGGCAAAGCAGATACAAACGGGTAGTTAATGAACCGCATTCAAACCCTACTTTTGATGATATTTGGACACATACGGAAGGGTTCACGTTTAGTGGAGGGGTGAAGGTTAGGTTTTAGGGTGTAAGAACCCCACCCTGCCCTCCCCTATTGGGAGGGTTCTAAGATGTTGGTATAAAAAATCAATCCCACGGTTTCAACCGTGGGATTGATTTATAGGAACTATAGTAATCATACCTACCTCGACACAAAAAATATAGTTGAAAGGCGTGCATCTCCTTGCCGGGCAACGAGTGTATACATTCCGATAGCTAGTGATGTTATCGGAATTGAAAACTCAGCATCCGTTTTATCAAATTGCATGGCTTGTTTTCCGATAATATCGGAAACTGTGTAGATAACAGGATCTGTTGTATTGAAGGGCTGCCCCGGTCTTTGAATAGTTATTGTTTCATCTGCCGGATTGGGGTAACATGTTAGCTGCCCTGAGGTTGGGGAAGTATCGTCAATTTCCTTATATTTCCATACACCGCCTGTGTAACCAATACCGGCGTAGAAATCATTTCCGTTTACAGCAAGTACATTTACAGTAAGTGACCTCAAGCCGGTATTTTGTGGAGTCCATGTATCTCCGTTATCTGTTGAACGAAATACACCACCATCAGTTCCGGCATAGAGCGTTGCGCCACTCGCAGTTATCGCAGAAATCCTGTACGCAGTCAGCCCATTACTAGCTACCTTCCATGTTTCTCCGTTGTCTGTAGAACGATATATACCTTGTCCTGCAGTTCCCGCAAATACGGTTGAACCGTTTGCAGCAAGCTCTTGCACAGTAAGATTCTTATCTGTGTATGATAATGGAAGTCCTGTATTTACTGCTTCCCAATTCTCTCCATAGTCTGAAGATCGAAACACTCCTTTGGAATTTCCCATAAAGAGTGTAGTGTCTTTTGCTGTAAGAGAGAGAATCTGAAGTTCCGGTAAACCGGTATTAACCTGAGTCCAGGTATTCCCGTCATCCGTCGAACGATAGAAATTACCATTATACGCCCCTACAAAAAGCATGGTTTTGATTACAACAATATCATAAATTGCCCGAAGTTCCTCCGTTGAGACACGTGTCCAGGTATCTCCATTATCAGTCGAACGATATATTCCGGTACGAGTCGCAGCAATAAGTGTCCTGCCGACCATGCGCAGTGAGAACACATCATCATATTTAATACCTTTATGGATTTGCCTCCAAGTGTTTCCATTATCCTCTGAACGAAATATGTCGGCTGCAGAAGTTCCTGCAAAAAGAGTACTACCGTCCAAAATGAGAGCATTGACTTGCAGCCCGGACAACCCGTAATTGACCGACATCCACGTATTTCCATTATCACTTGAACGATAGACCCCGTCTATAGTTCCTGCAAACAGATCAGAATCTAATATTGCAAATGACATAACAGATTTACCTGACAGTCCATTACTTACTTGCACCCAAGAATCTCCATTATCTGTAGAACGAAATACACCATTATCAGTTCCCGTAAAGAGGGTCGTACTGTCGGCTGTTATTACTCGAATAGTCAGATTCGTTAGTCCTAAATTAACTGCCTTCCAAGTATCACCATTATCCGTAGAACGAAACACACCACCTTTATCAGTCCCCGCAAAGATAGTTGTGCCTTTTACAGTGAGGGCATTAATGGCGAAACTTGTTAACCCCGTATTAACCCTGGTCCATAAATTTCCATTATCAGAAGAACGGTAGATTCCACCTCCGTTTGTCCCTGCAAAGATAGTAGATCCGCTCACCGCAAGGGCAAAGACCGGCTGAATTTGCAAACCGATATTGACCTTCCTCCATGTATCTCCTTTATCCGCTGAACGAAATATGCCGTCAGCCCAAGTACCTGCAAAAACGTATTTACCGCTGACAGCAATGGTATTAACATACTCACCATGCCCCCCCATATCATGTCTAGACCAAGTTTCACCATTATCTGTTGAATGGTAAACACCAAGGT
>CALMMI010000309.1 GCA_937868245.1 uncultured Ignavibacteria bacterium
CAACGATGGACGGGAAACCTGTAAACCTCTCAGACCTAAAAGGTAAGATTGTAATATTGGATTTTTGGGCTACATGGTGCGGACCCTGCCGTGCATCATTTCCCGCAATGCAAAAACTCTATGAAAAGTTCAAAGACAACCCTCAAATTGTGTTTGCAATCGTAGATGTATGGGAAAGAGTTCCGGATCGTAAAAAAGCAGTATCGGATTTCCTTGCAAAGAACACCAGTTACACCTTCCCTGTCTATTTAGATGAAACAGATGTGGTTGTAAAATCATTCGGAGTGACAGGCATTCCAAGTAAATTTTTTATTGGTAAATCGGGTGCTATTCAATTTAAAGAAGTTGGTTTTGCAGGAGAAGATAAGTTCTTAGAAGAAGCCCAGGATAAGATTGCTTTGCTCTTGGAAGAATAAACGCTACACTACCAATCAAAATAAAAATCCTCCATTCGTAGTTTCTAATAAACCTGAATGGAGGATATTTTTTGTAGTTTACGTGTTTTGGACGATAGTTAGCCTTGTACTGTTTCAACGTGTGAATCATACTTTTTAGTTCCTGAATACAGTTCATATTCAAGTAATCTGCAATCTATATCTGCATTGTAAAATTCAAATTTACGTTTAGCACGCAGTCCAACTTTCTTTGCCAAATCCATATTACCGGTAAAGATATACCCTGTATATCCACTGCATTTTTGTTTGAAGAAATCACCGATTTCCTTATATACTTCTTCAAGGTCTTCTTCCTCACCCAGACGGTCTCCATATTCAGGGTTGAGTACTACCACTCCTCCACCTTCGGGGACGGGTGTTTCTCTAAAATCAGCCAACGAACTCTCTACCAAATCTCCAACACCTGCTAATCTTGCATTTTCCATTACAGAAAAGATTGCTTTTGCATCATGGTCTGTTGCAATTATACGACCCTTAAATGGTGCAACAGCACTTCTTGCAGAAGAAAGCATTGATTCCCAGGCATTCTCGTCATACTCACGAACGTGCATAAATCCAAAGTTTTCACGCAACAGCCCCGGTGCTGCGTTAGTTGCAATTAAAGCCGCTTCAATTGCAAGCGTACCGCTGCCGCACATCGGGTTTATAAAGTTAGATTCACGATCCCACCTTGTAGCCATTATAACGGCAGCAGCTAATGTTTCACGCATAGGTGCGGCGTGTGGGAGTTTTCTATAACCGCGTTTTGAAAGTGACTCTCCTGATGTATCGATGTAGATACAACAATCATTTGCTTTCCAATAGAGGAATACAACTGTCCTGTTGGTTTCAGATCCTGAATCAGGTCGTTTACTTGTTTTTGTTCTTATTCTATCTACAATTGCGTCCTTGCATTTTACATTGGCAAATTGAGTGTTGTTGATACTTGGGGTCTCTACCGCGGAAACAACACTCACATACCCGTTATCGGGAACAATGGTTTCCCATGGAATACGCGAGGTGTGATAATACAAATCAGCAGGAGTTGCAGCTCTAAAATCTTTTAACAAATAGAGTACACGGTGGGCAGTGCGCAAATGGAGATTCAATCGCATTGTATCGGCAAGCGTGCCTTCGGTGGTTATTCCTGCAAATGCTTCTCCAATGATTGGAAAACCGAGGGCAATCATCTCTTGCTTTAGAAAGACGGTCATTCGTTTAGGACATGTAACGAGTATTCTTGATTTTGACATTGATAATATGATAGTTAAACATTAATATTTTTGTTTCTAACAGTTTGAAATTGAAGTTCAATCACTCTAATATACAGTAAAACTCTGTGGAATAAAATTATTAATTAATTTTCCACAGAGTTTTATGTATGAGGACAAAATTATTTTACATATTCAGTACAAATAATTTGGCAAGTAATTGAACCCTTCGATGACCTCAGGGTGACGTAACAGGTTTGTCATGTTGAGCTTGTCGAAACATCTAAATACTACCATTTTTTGAAACTCTAATTTAAGTTAACGCTGCCTCTTCTACTTATGGTAAATCTATTTGATTTAGATTTGATTTGCTACTTTGATATCAAAATTCTTTGTACTATCATTTGCGATGGTGAGTTCAACACTACAAAATATACTCCTGCGGGAATATCATTAAGCGAACTTGATATTTCTTGAGTGCCGGATAAATTGCCTTTATACAAAATGGCAATCTTTTCACCTAAAGTATTGGTAAGCGCAATAGTATGCTGTCCGATTTCGGATGCAGTTACTGTTACATTCAGAACTTCTGTTGCAGGGTTCGGTTGCATGGATAGGGAAAGTTGTGCAGCAGGTTTAAACAAACGTACCCCACCATCGCGGCATATTCCTGATAGATGGAACTCACCATCCTTGGTTGTTACCTGTGCTTTTCCACCTGTAAACTCAAAAGATTTAACAAGAATGGATGATGTTTCAACAGAACCCAAAGCTGCTTGCATTTCAACAACAGCCAAAGTATCATTGCCATCTTTTCGTGTACCGTTTACCGATACTATTCGTCTGCCATTTACAATAGTGGATGTTCCGGTACTTGGCACTAACAGTGAAGGTTCTACCGAAATTTCAGCTGTAAAACTTGATGCTGTTGCTTGAGTCAGATTTTTGGAAGAAGTAATTACAAGTGGTATTTTTACCGTTTCGCCGGCAGTTGCTTCAATAACTAACGGGGAAACTGACACAGTAAGAACAGCAGAGTTCGGTTTAAGATATGGGAATGGTATGGATGTTGTTTTACAGCCATTCGGATTCGTAACTTCCACAGTATAGTTCCCTTCCGTACTTACTTGAACCATTTGGGTTATTCTTCCAATATCAGTACCATTTAATTTCCATTTATAGATATTGTTGTTATCATACGGATTGACTACCAATGAATCATCACCTGTTTGTGTAATTGCAACCGTATTCGGTAAAGGATTAACTGTTACTGTTTGTTCGGGTGAAGTTCCTTTGCATCCGCTTGCATTTGTAACTGTAACACTATACTTCCCGGCAGTCTTTACTGTGATTTTTTGTGTAGTTGCACCGGTTGACCAGAGATACGTACTAAAAGCACCTGCATCTAAAGTTACACTGTCTCCTTCACAAATATCAGTTTTACCTGATGATGTGATTGTTGGATTTGGATTTGGACTAACGGTAACAGTTTTTGGCTCCGAAGTACCCTTACATCCTCCTGCATCTGTTACTACAACTGTGTAGCTTCCTGCAGTTTTCACTGTAATCGACTGGGTAGTTTCACCGTTAGACCATTTGTATGTTGAGTATTTTCCGGCATCCAAATCAACTGATTCACCTTCGCACAATGTAGTTTTGCCGCTTGCAGTTACTAAAGGAACAAGTGAAGTGGAAATAACAACAGGCAGTACATTTTCAGTTGAACAGAACGACGAGCTTTCAACAACCTTTACAGTCCCGTTCCCTGCTCCTGTCCAATTTACCATAATAGTCGGGCTATCCTGTCCGGAAACAATTGTGCCTTCTGCCGATACTTCCCATTTACATGAATTTACAGCAACCGGAGTAACAGAATACTGAACAGGGCTTCCGTTTACGCATGTTGCGTTTTTCCCTACAATCATCGGAGTAGGTTTTGTATTTACGGTAACACTCACTTTATTTGAGCTACCTTTACAGCCACTTGCATCCTGAACATCAACAGAATAGTCACCTGCAGTTTTTACTGTTATCGTTTGTGAAGTTTCTCCGCTTGACCATTTATAGCTTGAATACCCCGTTCCCGGATCCAAGATAACACTGTCTCCTGTACACAAATTTCTACTTCCTGTTTCTGTAAGAGTCAATGAGAGTTGATTGCTGATATTCACAGCAAATGAAGTGTCCTTAATACAGTTCGAAGTAATATCCTTCCGTTTTAAAGTTAATATTCCAACTCCCAATCCGGACCATG
>CALMMI010000310.1 GCA_937868245.1 uncultured Ignavibacteria bacterium
ATAAATTTTCCCAGAGCCTTGGGCAGTTTCTTGAAAGAAAAACTGGAGAGGATATACCCATGCAAGCAAACTTGCAAGTGTCATAACCTGACGAATCTGTTCACTGGAATACACAAACGGCAAGAAAGCACTGCCGAGCGTCATGAGAATTGAGAACAGTATGGAAATGAAAAACACCATTACGAAGAGTGTTCCATACATTTCGCGGGTTTGTTGTTCAGTTTTACACGTTGCAAGGAGTCGGGCACCGGAAGCAAAAACTCCGAATTCAAAGAACATGTACATAAAAGTAAAGATTGCAAGTGATGCTGTTACAATCCCGTATTCCTGTGGTCCAGAAAGGTGATTGGTGTTGAGTTTTTGGGTGGCAAATGAAAAAATAATTCCTAAAAGTTGAGAGATATACAGTACAATTGCCTTCTTTGATTCAGGAGTACTGATAATTTTCAATATATTACCGTAACTAAGTTTTTTGGTTATTGCCGAAAGAGCGTGTATTTTTGTTTTGTTCATAACAGTAAATATCATTCATTACGAATTTTCTAATGGCTAACAACGCATCACTACACCGAATAGTTATATCTCTTGATTACGAAACATGGCATCCGAGTGTACCTTCAGGAAAAAGAATTGACTGGGTCGAAACTGTTATCACTCCAACGAACCGTTTACTTGAAATTTGCAATAAGTACAACGCAAAACTCACCATTTTCTTTGAAATCGGAGAATATTACTGGCTGAAGGAAAATCGTCCTGAAACTGCTCTTGCAATAGAAAATCAATTAAAAGAAGCAATTGCAACCGGACATGATGTTCAACTCCATATACATACAAGTTGGCTACCGGAAACAGGAGCAAGTTACAACCAAGCTACCGATACATGGTTTTGGGATAACCGTTACCAAAAGCTCCATGATTATCCATTCGGCATCGAAAAATTGCTAAGAAGATGCAAAACTGACCTTGAGGTAATGCTCCAACCAATCAATCCTAAGTACAAAGTTACTACATTTCGGGCGGGTGCTTATCAAATTCAACCTTCAAAACAAATAGTGGATGCGCTCCTTGCAGTTGGAATAGAGGCAGATTCATCTGTTTGGAAAGGCGGATCCCAGCCTGACAGAGGGAATGATTTTAGGGCGGCGTGGTCCGGGCAGCCGTATTTTGCTAGCAGTTACAACATCAATTATTACGCCCCTCCTGCAGAACATAATTTACTCGAAATTCCGGTTTCAACTACGCGTTTGTTTCCAAGGGTATTAGGTATCCCCTTACCGATTTCCAAGCGGGTTAAACGTTGGTTTTTTGATGATCAAAGCTATGAACAAATGGTTATGATTTACAATTCCATTTCTTCAGAAAACAGTTACAATAGTTTCAAGAAACGATTCTCAGCATCTTACCCTAAACTTCAGAAGTTCTTAGTAAAAGTTGGATATCACGCAGGGAGAAAAATCGCTACTGCAGCAAAAATCATCCCAATGTTTTTACCTCGCCAACATGAAGATTTATTTAAGGATAAAGTTTTTGTTATGATTGGACATTCAAAATCCAACATTGATTTTGAAGGTTTTGAAAAATTGATTTCTACACTTTCGCAAAAAGATTATGTTAGATTCAATACTATCAGCGAAATAAACTCAAAGGTACGGCAAGCAGAAGAAGAAAAGAAATTATCTCTAAATGCAGATTTGGATTTTCAAGTTGAGATTGAATTCGATGCAATCATTGGGGACGCAAGAAATGATGCAATTTCGGGTTGGTTGCAGCAAAAAATTCCTTTGGACAGAAAGAATGTGTTAGACCTTGGATGCGGTTCAGGTTATTGGACAAAAGCTATTAAAGACAGACTTATTGCCCCTGAACGGGTAATTGGTTTGGATTTTGGAGATGCCTTTCTTGAAAAAGCTCGACGTGTTTATGGTGCCGAAGTTGTAAAGGGGGATTTTCATCATTTACCATTTGATGAAAGTACTTTTGATGCAATATATGCTGATAATACAATTGAACATAGTTTTAGCCCTCATCGAGTACTGCAAGAGTGCTTCCGTGTTCTGAGACCCGGAGGAATTCTTGCTATGTGTGTCCCGCCGGATGCACGAAATCCAAATTATGTAACTCCTAATCATAATTGGCGTATGGATTCTGACGAGATACGTGAGCGAATGGAAGAAATAGGATATGAGAACATAGTTATCGAAGAAATGAACCCCGTTGAAGCATGGGGGGAACGCCCTTATTTACCGTCAAACAACACTTCTACATACGTAACTGCTTGGAAAGGTTATGATGAAATTAAACGTATTCGTGAAATTGCTCAGTTCTGTTATAGAACAATTTCACCTGATAAGGATAATCCTAAAATTGACGGTGAACAAATTCTTAGAGATGGATATGCATGGTGTGGAGGCTATTCCAGAGCAGCAAAGTATTTATGCGAGGTAGAGTATTTCCAAACCCGTATTGTAACTTTTTTCTTGGAAGGTTTACCTTTTGGTCGTGGTGATAAAGGAACTGATACCCATACTGTGTTGGAAGTGTGGCTACCTCAAATGAAGCGATGGGTTACCTGCGATGCTATGGCAGGTGTTGTTTTCCCCAATTCGGTTGAAGAACTTATCGCCAAACCTGAACTTGCTGACCAATCTCTTGCAATAAGTAAGTTTAGGCCTGATGAACGGTGGCAAAAACGTAATTACGAATGGTACAGTTCTTCAAAAGCGTACTCTCATGCAACGGGTTTTAAGTATCCAAAGGAATGGGTAAAGAAAGTTATTAAACGTTGGCAGAAACTAAATAAAAACTAATTTTTACAACGTATATCTTTTTAACTTTTATGCGCCGCTCTTTAGATCAAATCAACAGTAATTATCAAAAAAGCAAAGTAGATCAATGGGGTTCTGATTGGCGAGGGTCTCTCGCCTTCTGGCATACATTCTGCATCGATATTATTACCAAAGAGATTGGCAAACAAAGTAACTTACTGAACAAACCGCTTTCAATACTTGAAATCGGATGTGGTTCGGGTGTTCTTACGGAAAAGGTTGTGAGTGCATTAAAGAGGGTGTGTAAAATCGACCACTATTTGGCAGTTGATGTTTCTTTAGCCGCCATTAATAAAGCAAAAGAAATATTCCCAAATACTACGGTTGATTACCAAGCAGTTTCAGAAGATTTACATGATTTAAATGGACAAAAATTTGACCTAATTTTAGGATTTCAATTTTTATTCTACTTAAGCAGAGAAGAACGACAAAATTTGTTTGAGAGAATCTATAATCTGAAATCTGAGGATGGAATGGTTATTCTATCTAGTAATATCCGTTTTGATTCCGAAGACCCTGACTATATTAATGCTCCATCTACGGACATTGACTTAAAGAAGTACTTTACAATTCTGAAAGAAGCTGATATATTTACTGCCCCTTATGTAGAATATTGGGAAGGTAAAATGCTAAAAATTAAAAAACTACCTTTCATCTCGTACATTCTTTCAAAAGAGTATTTTCCTAAAAAAGCTCACCAATATTACTCCAAAAGAGCAATGCCGACTATTCCTAACAAACGTACTCGTGTTTACATACTACAGTAGATGTAGAACAACTGTGAAATGTCAATATCCACAGGACCAAAACAAATGATAATTGGAATAGATGTAGGTGGCACACATATTAAGTTTGCTGTAATAACACAAGAAGGTACGATACTTTATCAAAACTCTGTATTAACAGAAGTAGAAAAGGGTCCTGATTTTGTGATGGAATCTATTGCTTCTATTATATCGGATTTACGGACGGATTTTCCTGATGCTATTGCAATTGGTCTTGGCGTTCCGGGAGTTGTTTCGGATAAAGGGGTAGTTAGAGTAGCACCAAATTTTCCTAACTGGATAAATATTCATTTAAAAGATTATCTTGAAGAGAGATTTCCACTTCCGGTAGCAATTGATAACGATGCAAACGTTGCAGCCTTTGCTGAAGCTGAACTTGGAGCCGGTAAAAACCAACAGAATTTCTTATTCATAACTCTTGGAACCGGTGTTGGAGGGTGCATAATTTCAAATGGACGAATCTTTAGAGGTGCAACCGGCGGTGCAGGAGAAGTTGGTCATATTATCATTCATGAAACAGATATTCCACCGATTGGAAAACAATCTTACAGGGCGGGAGTTCTTGAAGAATATGTAGGCAGGTTAGGAATAATTGAACTTGCAAAGCACTATGCTTCCGAATTTCCGAACTCAATATTACATACTCACGATAACCTTGATGTGCACCACATTTCATCTGCTGTGGCAGAAAGAGATACTGCTGCAATCAAATGTTTCACTAGGACAGGAGAACTGCTTGGTACTGCCATGAGTACAGCTCTTAATATTCTGGATTTACGACTCATTATTGCCGGCGGAGGCATCTCGAAATCCCACCCCCTCCTGCTTCAAACTACCCTTCAAACTATTCAGCGTCGGGCGTTACCGACAATTTCAAGTGAGGTCGAAATTCGCTTAGCTCATTTTTCAAATGATGCAGGGATTCTTGGGGCTGCAATGTTAGCTAAACAATTACTTCAATAAAAAATAATTAGCCTAACCTGCTTTTGGAACTTCCATCGGTCTTTCACGGTGCAAGAGTACCCAATCTCCATTTTCCACAAGAGCTTCTTTTCCAAGTTCCATTATTAGTGATTTTGCTGTCTCGTGCGACCCCTCCGACAGCTGTAATTCATAATACCGTTTTGCATTGGAAAACAATGTCCCCATTCTGGTATATTGCCTTGACTGTTCATTTAGCAACCGTTTTTCTGAATATCCGTGTAGCAAAGCTCCGATAACTTGTGCTACACCGATTACTAAAGTAATTTTTGTTAACGGGTTAGTTGTAAGAAGAAAATCGAATGATGTTTCAAGTGTTGCAAGAACCAAGCCTGCGATAAAAAATATATTCCCCCATAAACGCAACCGCTCTAACTTCTTTCTGTCGCGCACGGCTGCTTTTCTAAAATAATTATATTGGTCTGTAATCCAGTGAGTTCCAACGAATTTCAA
>CALMMI010000311.1 GCA_937868245.1 uncultured Ignavibacteria bacterium
AAAAGTACAATTAACTTTACTTCCGGGTGGTTACGGGCAATAGCATTTGCCATTTTCTGTAAGAGAACCGTTTTACCGGATTTTGGAGGCGACACGATAAGACCACGCTGCCCTTTACCGATTGGAGCAAGTAAATCAATTATTCTGGTAGATGCTTCATTCGGGAGAGTTTCTAGTTTGAGTCGTTTATCGGGGTAAAGAGGGGTGAGGTTATCAAAAATAGTGCGGTCGCGCATTATATCTGGCGACACAAAATTTACCGATTCTACTCTAAGAAGCGCAAAAAAACGTTCTCCTTCTTTTGGTGGACGCACATGACCGCGAATGGTATCACCGGTGCGCAATCCAAATTTTTTAATCTGTGATGGGGAAACATAAATATCGTCCGGTGAGGGGAGGTAATTATAATCGGCGGCTCTCAAGAATCCATATCCGTCGCCAAGAGTTTCGAGAACTCCTTCGCTTACAGTCCCTTCGGATTGCTGTTCACGGGTTTGCTTATGTGTTTGAGCTTCGATAATACGGAATATCAAATCCTGTTTTCGAAGGTCTGAGAAATCATCAATATTAAGTTTTTTAGCTATTTGGGTGAGTTCGACAATTTTCTTGGTTTTTAGTTCGGCAATGTCAATTACAGCCGACGCTGCTGCTGCGGAAGGGGTATCGTTAGGCATGGATTCCTCGTAAGGAGTATATAAATGGAAGTTTATTTTTACTGTATGAAGGCGAGCATTGTAGAAGAAATGTTAGCATCCGAAATGTTCTATGTAGTTCTAAATTCATCCTGTTAGAAATCACTCTTGAAGAGTGGTAAAGAGATTTAATTCTGCGAAGGAAATTTTTTGAAGCGTTGCAATGCGGGTGCTTTAGTCGCTGCTTGCGGTTAGTTCTTCTGCAAAGTTAGGAGGTTTTTATCGATACGCAAAGAAAAAAATTTTATATGCAGATAATCATTCAAAATCACCGAATCTTTGACGTGTTGCACCATTTATGATTAGAGTGCAAATTTGCGTACTTCCTTACACGGGAACACCTAAATTTAATGTTGTTGTTTGAAGGATTATATACGGCAAACTGGTATGCATCCATAATTCATACAGTTGATACCGGATTTCAAGCATTACTTTTAGGTTTTACTGCTCTAAAATACGGAAATAGTTTACATACTGTTTATTGATTATTGAACCGAGTATTGCGTATGCTTAAAAGTCTAAAAAAGATGAAATAAAACAGTATGAAAATAAATTTTCATTTCACTGAAATTATTTATGTAGTTTTTGACACACTTCTACATCAAACTTTCAATTTCTGCCGTGTGATAAAGTCTTACGTTAGGAAATGAAAAATCAATTATCCCGTAACGGTTATATATGGATATACGTAGCATCTTTATATAAAAATTGGCGGCACAAAACACGGCAGGGAACATGGATTCAAAGAACAAGAATTACTTTAGTTTTTATTGGTTCATGTTTCCACACATGTTTGAGTGTTATTTTTTGTAAATTTGATGAACCGTAGAATGATAATTTCTGTTGTTGAAACTTTCAGATGGTTTTATCCAAATCTGCACTATTTATTTTTACATTCAGCATTATCTTAATCCTGTGGAAACTGCTGGAATTTGTATGGTTATGAATCTATAATTACACATTATTGGAAGCAAGTATGAGAATTTGTATTCTGTTGTTTAGTTTTTTCCTTACTCTGCCTGCACACATTCTCGTAGCACAGTCAACACTTGATGCTGACAAACCCCTTGCACGGTATGGAGTGTACGGTAATTTCAACCTGAATTCCCATAATGCAGATTTCCGTACATTTCCGGGTGTTCCTAACTGCTGTCCAAAATTTCAAGACGGAAGCGGGAACGGCTTATCGTTTGGACTTTTATATGATTTGCCATTTACCCCCCAATGGTTTTTGTCTCTCAGGGCAGGATACGAAAATTACAGTGCTAAATTAACAACCAGCGAACCCCAAGAACTTGCAGGAGGAATTTCTGGTGTGTTTGAGCATCGGGTTACTGCCGATTTGGCATCTGTCGGCATTGAGCCTTCTATTGGTTTCAAACCAATACGCAATCTGAATCTAAATGCAGGAATCCGTACAGGGTTTGTTATTCAAAAAAATTACTCGCAAGTTGAAATAATTGTTCAACCAAGTGATAAGGGCGTTTTCTCGAATGGGAAAAGTACCCGCAACGACACTTCGGGAGTGATTCCAAATGCTAATTCGATGTCGATTAATTTCCTTGCAGGCATCAGCTATGATTTACCGATTAATGGGAACAGTACTCTTTTTCTCGTTCCCGAAATTCAATATTCTTATGGCTTAGCTCCTATCATTAGTGGTTACGATTGGCAGGCAAACAGCCTCCATCTTGGTATATCACTCAAGTACTCACCCAAACCTTCAGTTGAGATTCCCGTTATTATTCCCGAGCCTCCAAAAAAAGAAGAACCTATCATTGTTGAGAAAAAGCTCCCGCTCCCTGTAATTGAGAAGAAAAAACCTTCTCTAACAGCAGAGATATCAGCAAATGAAATTAATGCCGACGGCGTTGAACTTCCGGTTAACCATATTAAAATAGAGGAATTTGCTTCTACTGCCCTCCATCCGCTTTTGCAATATGTTTTCTTCGATGAAAACTCGGCTGAAATTCCTAAAAAGTATTCGAGAATTGAGCCGCAAAACACCGACAATTTTTCATTACGAAGTTTTATAAACGTAAGTTCGATGGATCTATATTACGAAGTACTCAATGTAGTTGGCTATCGGATGAAAACTGCCCCAAGGTCAACAATAACAGTAACCGGGTGTAACAGTAACGAAGGAAATGAACTAAACAATACCGACCTTTCCCGTTCCCGTGCAGAGAGTGTAAAAAATTACATTGTTGACACATGGGGAATTGACAAAAAACGTATTAAAATCGCTCAAAGAAACCTACCTGTAAAACCTTCCAACTCTTCTATAAAGGAAGGTATCGAAGAAAATAGAAGGGTAGAGATTTCATCAGGAGATGATGAAATTATTAAACCGATTATTATCGACGATACGCTCCGCAGAACTTCTATACGTGCAATTCGCTTTCGCCCTACAGTAAATGCCGAAGCCGGACTCGCCGAATGGAGTCTTACGGCTCATCAGTCCCAAGGACTTTCAACAAAATTTGACGGCAAATCTGAAATTCAACCAACCATTGATTGGAGTATAGAAAGTGAAATGACTAAGACGGGTGTTAGAAGCGATGTTGAATATGCTCTCACTGTAAAAGATAACGAGGGGCAAACTGTTACAAAACGTGCAGTAATTCCAGTGGAACAGGTTACCATTCAAAAAAAACGGGATGAAAAACTTGCCGATAAAGTAATTGACCGCTATAGTTTAATCCTTTTCGACTTCGACAAAGCCGATTTTGATAAGCGTAATCAATCCATCCTTTCATTTATCAAAAAACGGATTTCATCTGATGCCCAAGTATCCATAACAGGATTTACAGATCAGACCGGTGACGAGGAGCACAACATGAAACTTGCCCAGATGCGTGCTGCAACAACTGCACAGGTATTAGGCTTAAAAGCAAATGTGGTTGATACAAAGGGCGAGCAAAAGTTCTCGAACAATACACCCGAAGGAAGGTTTTATAACCGTACCGTAGAGATTCTGGTGGAAACTGCCGTAAAGTAAAAACAGAAGTTTTGATTATTTTTTTTCGATTCTCTTGTCATTCTAACTAATAAAATCATTTACTATTTTCATAATGTTGCCATGCGCTCTTTATTCTTTGTTGTTTTACTTGTTGCTTTTCAGTTTTCACAATCAAAAGCAATCCAGCCGCAATTCAATACCCAGACTGCAACGTTCACTGAGAATAGAGGGCAGATTATCAGCACAGACGGCAAGCCCGTACCTGAAGTAAAATATTACTCCGGTTCTACAGGTAATGTTATCACCTATTTTACTCCTACACGGGTAAGTTATGTGTTTCCGAAAATTGAAATGATACATAGACCTTTTTATAAGGATTTGCCAAAGGAAACACTGCAAAGGGACAGCCTTACAGCAGCAATAACCGAACTGTACAGAATGGACGTTGAGTTTACAGGTGCTAATCCCAATGCCCGGATAACGGGGAACGAATTAAGCCCCGAATACACGAACTACTATATGGGGCATTGTCCTGAGGGAATCACCCATGTGCCGTCATTCGGAAAACTTGTTGTAAAAGATCTTTACCCCAATATCGATATGATTTGGAAAACCACCGCCCAAGGACTGAAATATGAATTTATTGTTCACCCCGGGGGAGACCCAAGTAAGATTTCAATGCACTATACAGGTGCGAATGTATCACAGAATCCAGACAGTATAACGGCGTCCACTCCGCTCGGCAGAATCCGCGACGGATCACCGATTTCATTCCAAAATGGTAATGATATTATTACAAGTTTTCATAAGACAGGAGCAGATTACGGCTTCTCCGTTGGTGAATATGATAAAACTCAAACCCTTGTAATCGACCCGATGGTAATCTGGGGTGCTTACCAACTGGGAACAGCTCTCGATTTTGGATTAATGGGTATGCGTGTGGATGGAAGCGGGAATACGATTATAACAGGGGGGACTGTATATCCATCCGCCTTCCCTGCATCAGCAGGTGCATTCCAAATGTCCATTACCATTTATACAGACCCCGAAGGCAATGTTTCAGGGCGTGATTTTTATGTTTCCAAATTCGACAATACCGGAACGCGTTTGTGGGGAACGTATTTTGGGGGAACAGGCTTTGAACCTTTCAAAAGTACATATAGCTCAAACTGTCTGGCGGTAGATGGCGGTAATAATATTATCGTTGTGGGTGCTACAACCGGAGGTACTTTCCCTGTAAGAAATGCTGCACAAACTAACTTCGGTGGCACTGAAGATATGTGCATATTTAAGCTGACACCCGACGGTGCACGCGACTGGGCAACCTATTACGGCGGGGGAAGAATAGACGAAGCATGGGGAGTTACAACAGATCCATCTAATAATGTGATCGTTGTCGGGTGGAGTCAATCTACGGATTTCCCTACTACAGCTTCAGTTTTTCAGACCTCAAGCGCCAATACTAATGGTATTGGAGTTGTTGTAAAGTTCAATTCCTCCGGTCAGCGGCAATGGGCTACCTACTTTGGCAATCAAGCAACAGTAGGAGCAACATATAATTATCTAACAGGTGTTGCAGCTGATAATTCAGGAAATGTTTACTTTACAGGTTCAGCTTGGGGGCAAGGCTACCCAACTACAACAGGAACTCATCAGGCGGTAAACGACACAGCCTTCGGTAAAATAACATTAGCAAGTTTGG
>CALMMI010000312.1 GCA_937868245.1 uncultured Ignavibacteria bacterium
GTCGATAACATATTGGGTGGAAGAATGATTACAATGAGCGAAATGGCACAAGCCGGAAGCTATAACAAGAATATTGATCTTGAAAATCTTCCATCGGGCGTTTATCTTCTTCACATTTATATTGACGGCAAGCACGGTGTGCAGAAGATAGTAAAAGAATAAATTTATCTAAAGAGTAAATTCTTACGGCGGGAGAGTAGAATTACTTCTCCCGCCGTTTTTAATTATAGCACGTACATGAAATTTTCGCTCAGGACAAGGCTGACTGCCTGGTATAGCATGATAGTGATGGTTACTCTTACAGCGTTAGGAGTAATTGCCTATTTTGCCGTGTCGAATGAGCTTAATCAAAATCTTGATGTTTCGCTTGTAAGAGTAGCATCCTCGCTCGATAAAATCATTCAGAAAAAACAGGCGGAAACACAAAAGCCGTTAAAACCTGCCCCGATTCGAAAAAAAAGGACAAGAAAAGGGAAACTGATACCCGATAGTACAAAACGTGATTCATTTGCCTTTTTCAGACAAAACGATGTTTTGAATAATGATTCGATTTCGGAACTTCCAGATTCATTACACGAAGATGAAGACCAAAACCATGTTTGGTCGGCAGTGTATGAACATATTTTGCTGAATTCAAAAAACTACTTCATACAAATTGCGGATCTTAACAATCAAGTTGTTTACCGTTCGGAGAATTTACAGCCCGATTCTCTTCCGTTGTTTCAAAGTCTTGAGAGTGAAACAAGCGATTCCAAAAAGTTTGTTCCCTACACATTTCATTCTCAGCAGCTAAGGTTATATGTAGGAAAGACCAAATTTGCCCAAATATCAATCGGATACACGGTAGAGGAAATCAGAGAGACCCTCAACAATTTGTTTTCATATTTACTGATTGCATTCCCAATTGTTGTAATTTTTTCAACAATCGGGGGCTGGTTTCTGGCTAAGGTTTCGCTTCAACCGGTGGATGATATTACACGGTCAGCCCAAGAAATAACTGCTCATAATCTAAGCAGGCGTTTGCCGATGCCTCTGGCAAATGATGAAATTGCACGGCTTACAGCCACTTTGAATCAAATGATTGAGAGACTCGAGGCATCCTTTATTCAGATTCGGCAATTTACAGCTGATGCTTCGCACGAACTTCGCACTCCCTTAGCCATACTGATGGGCGAACTCGAGGTAGCTCTCCGAAGTCCTAAATCTGCAGAGCAATATCGAAACATTATGGTAAGCGCGCAGGAAGAAGTTTCGCGACTCTCACAAGTGGTTCGGAATCTACTTGAGTTATCTAAAGCAGAATCAGGGCAAGTGAAAATCGACACGGAAAAATTGAATATCAGCAGTTTACTCAGTGATATTTGTGAAGATATAGAATTGTTAGCAGAAGAAAAGAATCAAAAACTTGAAACGAAAATCGAACCGAATGTCATGATTCTTGGTGATAGAGTTCGGTTGCATCAGGCTTTTCTAAACATCGTAGAGAATTCAGTAAAATATACCCCGGAACGTGGTTCGATATTAGTAAGATTATTACGTGAATCAGGGAAAGCAGTTCTCAGGGTAAGCGATACGGGTATTGGTATCCCGGAGGAAGATCTGCCTCATATTTTCGACAGGTTTTACCGGGTAGATAAAGCCCGCTCCCAGGATGTACAAGGCAATGGACTGGGACTGGCAATCGTCAAATGGATTATCGAAGCACACCACGGCACAATAACAGTGGAAAGCATTGCAGGTAAAGGTACAATCTTTACGGTTCGATTCAAAGAAGAGTTAATGTAAGGAAAAGGCATTTTCTTTGATTTTCCCCGAAAAAAGTCCTACTTTTGCGACTTGGAATTTCTTCAACATACTAAAATTTATTCGAGTTCTCAATTTTAAACAATGTACAATCAATTACCGGACAAAATAAGTTATCCCGATTTGGAGCAAGATACTCTCTCGTTTTGGGAGTCTGAAGGTATCTTTGAGCAATCTCTAGAGCTACGTAAAAATTCACCCTATTTCAGCTTTTATGAAGGTCCGCCTACCGTAAACGGTAAGCCGGGTATTCATCACTTGATGGCACGAACCCTTAAGGATTTGATTTGCCGATACAAGACTATGAGCGGATACTATGTGCGCCGTCAGGCGGGATGGGATACACATGGTCTGCCTGTGGAAATAGCAGTTGAGAAACAGCTTGGTTTGATTAATAAATCCGACATCGAGAAAATGGGTGTTGAAAAATTTAACCGCGCTTGCAAGGAATTGGTTTACAGCAATATCAAAATGGAAGGCGGATGGCGCGATTTCACCCGGAGAATGGGTTATTGGGTTGATATGGATGCAGCGTATGTAACCTGTACAAACGATTATATCGAATCTGTATGGTGGGCATTAAAACAATTTTTTGATAAAGGACTTATCTATAAAGGTTTCAAGGTTGTTCCGCAGTCGCCTACGATTGAAACTCCCTTGAGTTCACACGAGCTTTCACTCGGTTACCGTGAAGTTCGCGACCCGAATTGTTATCTGAAATTGAAGCTCATCTCCTCCCCAGTTGCTGCAGTAGAAGGTGCATCAATTATCGTATGGACAACAACTCCGTGGACACTCTTTGCAAATACTGCTCTTGCCATAGGTGAAAACATTGAATATGTGTTGGTTAAAAACACTCATCAAATTGATGGTGCTTCTGCAAGTGAAAATTTGGTACTCGCAAGTTCACGGTTATCAATTTTAGACGGTGAAACAGAAGTTCTTGCCACATTTACCGGCAAAGAACTGCTCGGAACACGGTACGAAAAGATATTTTCATATTGTGAAATAGACCCTGTAAAATATCCAAACGCACTCAGCATCTTGCCGGGTACATTTGTTTCTACGGATGACGGTTCGGGTGTAGTGCACCTTGCACCTGCATTTGGTGTTGATGACTTTGAGATGTCCAAAAAATTCGGACTTCCGATGCTCCAGCCTGTAACTCCAAACGGACACTTTACAACCGATGTGGAAGAGTTCGCCGGACGTGCAATCAAGACTTTCAAGTATGCTGACCATACCGAAGAAGGCTCGGATAAAGACATTATCATTGCACTCAAGAAAGCCGGAAAAATCTATAAATCATCGATGGACTATTTACACAGCTACCCGCACTGCTGGCGGACTGATAATCCTGTGATGTATTATGCGCGTGATTCGTGGTTTATCAAGTCGCCGGAGTACAAGGAAAAGATGATTGAACTTAATTCCACAATTCGCTGGCAGCCTCCCGAAATCGGGGCAGGACGCTTTGGCAATTGGTTGGAAGAAGTAAAAGAATGGTCGCTTTCACGCGATAGATTCTGGGGAACTCCCTTACCGATTTGGGTTAGTGAAGACGGTAAAGATATGTTTGCAGTTGGGTCTATTGCGGAGCTAAACGAAGGACTCTACGAAGTCCGCGAAGGAGTTACCGTACCTGTACCGGAATCGGGTGTTGAAGTAGATTTGCACAGACCATTTGTAGATCATGTTATATTCGAGCGTAATGGAAAAACATTCAGACGAGTCCACGAAGTTGTGGATGTTTGGTTCGATTCTGGGGCAGTACCATTTGCTCAAATGCACTATCCTTTCGAGAATCAGGAACTTTTTGAAAAAAGTTTCCCGGGAGATTACGTAGCCGAAGGAATAGACCAAACACGCGGTTGGTTTTATACAATGCACAATATCGCTTCGGCAATCTTCGGGAAGCCTGCTTATAAGACTATTATCGTCAATGAATTGATATTGGATAAGAGTGGGCAAAAGATGTCAAAATCTAAGGGCAATACTGTTGACCCTTTCGAGATGATGTCGAAATATGGTGCAGATGCCGTCCGTTGGTATTTCTTGGTAAACAACCCGCCTTGGAAACCAACACTTTTCAATACAAAAGATATTGAAGATACGGTTATTGCAGACTTTTTCCGCTCGCTTACCAATACATATAAGTTCTATGCACTTTATGCCAATATAGATGATATATCGGGTATGGAGGCAGAAGTTCCTGTTAGTGAGCGCCCTGAGCTCGACAGATGGATATTAAGTTGCCTTAACACGGTTATCAAGCAATATACCGAGTATATGGAGGCATACGAATTAACCCGGGCTGCGCGTCTGCTTCAGGATTTTGCACGGAATGAAGTATCCAACTGGTATGTGCGCCGTAACCGTCGCCGCTTTTGGAAAGGTGAAAAGGATAGTGAAAAGTTAGCGGCATATCAAACACTAAGAACTGTTTTGATGAACATTGTAGTTCTTATGGCTCCTGCTGCTCCGTTCTTATCAGAGGATTTGTTCCGCAGGTTACGTACTGAGCTCGACCCGGCATCTGTACACCTTATGAATTTCCCGGTTAGCGATGATTCATTGATTGATGCAGCATTGGAACGTAGAATGGAAATAGCTCAAAAAGTGGTATTCCTTGCCCGTTCACTTCGCGAAAAATCGAAAATACGAACACGCCAGCCGCTTCGCAGAATATTAATTCCTGTAACCTCCCCTCAACAACGCAGGGATTTACAAGCTGTAGAAGATGTTATTTTGGAAGAAATCAACATAAAAGCCGTTGAATACGTCAGTGAAGAAACAGGAATCGTAAAACGCAGTGCTAAGGCTAATTTTAAAACATTAGGTAAGAAATGCGGTAAAAATACTCAGACCGTAGCCAATGCTATAAAAGATATGAATCCTGCTGCAATCAGAATGCTATCGCAGAACGGTCATTATATTCTCACAGTAGGCGACGAGCAATACGATTTGACAACAGAAGATGTGGAAATCATAAGCGAGGATATTGAAGGATGGCTGGTAGCCTCGGAAGGTGCACTTACAGTTGCCCTCGACACAGAAATTGACGATATACTGCGTGCAGAAGGAATTGCGCGTGAATTTGTAAACCGTATCCAAAATCTCCGTAAACAATCAGGACTGGATGTAACGGACAGAATTGTGCTGAACTACTATTGTTCACCACAAATTGAAACTGCAATTGGCTCTATGAAAGAATATATTCAAAGTGAAACTCTTGCAGAAGTAATAACGTATCAGGCAATGGAAAATGGCGAAAGTGTTGATATTGACGGAGAAACGATCGCAATGTCTATTGAAAAAATAGTTATCTAAGTGTTTAATATAACACACACTTCTATTTTCAATAGAGCTTTTTAACCTATAAACATGCAGGGTGCAGATTTTACTGTGTTATTGTACCTGGCAACCTATCCAAACTTTATTTTATACAGGTGAAACCATGTCGGATTTGAAAACAGAACAACAGGAAGAAACCGTAGTTCGTCCTACAATCAGATATTCGGATGAAGATCTTGCTGTGTTTAAAAATGTAATTGACAAAGCCAAAGCAGAAGCACAAGATGAGATGCGAATGCTCAATGAACGGTTGGAAGATTTAACAAATCAAGATAATAATGCCGATAGTATGATTTATTCGATGCACATGGCTGAGCAAGGTTCGGAGGCGATGGAAAAGGAAAAAACGTATGCTCATCTTAACAGAGTAATTGATTACCTCCGTAAGCTCGATGAAGCTATGGAACGTATCAAGGACAAAAGTTACGGTGTTTGTAAGGAATGTGGAATCCTTATTGCCCGGGAACGTTTAATGGCTGTACCGATAACTACATTGTCTGCTTCTTGGAAAATCCGCCAGCAATGTCCCGAAGACGGTATTGACCGCATAACAAAACAAGGATAAGAGTTATATGAGTGAATCTTCAAAAAACAACAGTTCCCGTTGGTTCTTTATACTTGCAACAGGATTGATTCTGTTGGACCAAGCAACAAAGCTTGCCGTAAAAGGTTTTACTCTTTTTGGGTTTCATCACGACGGTATGTTTGTAGGTGAAAGCCATCAAGTGCTGGGCGAGACATTGCGCTTTACTTTTGTAGAGAACCCCGGGATGGCATTCGGTGTTAGTTTTGGATGGGGGAAGGTATTCCTTACTTTGTTTTCCCTTGTGGCAGGAGTAGGCTTGGCATGGTATTTAACCAAGATTCGTAATTCGTCAAAATGGGTTCAGTTTGGGATAACCCTTTTACTGGCAGGTGCTTTGGGAAACTTTATCGACCGTGCATTTTATGGCGTTTTTTATAACGAGGGTGCATTGTTTTACGGTTTGGTAGTTGACTTTATACAAGTGGATATTCCAGATATTAATTGGTTTGGTCAGGTATATACGCACTGGCCCGTTTTCAATATTGCGGATTCCTGCGTAAGCTGCGGAATGGTACTTCTGCTTATCATGAACAAGAAAATACCTATGTTTAATGATATTACTCCCAAACCAACTCTAAATGAAACAAATAATGTACCCGATCATCTAGCAGAAGTTCACGAAGAAAGTACAACAGCAGGATAATACAATACGCGAAAATATATACACAAGCAGGCGTTCAATCTTCAGCATGAACGCCTGTCTTTATTTTAATAGCCTTATATCACAAGAACAATGGAACGCTCCGAAGACAAAAAAAACTACCCGGATTATATCGAAAAAACCTACGATTTTATTATTCCGGCGGGGCAACGTCCCGAACGCGTAGATGTATTTCTTACCGAAGCAATTCCGAATGCAACACGCTCGAAAGTTCAAGCCGCTATTGATGCAGGAAATGTAACCATCAACGGAAAAATTCATAAGTCGTCCCGTAAGATTCAACCCGGCGATACAGTAAAGTGCAGCGTAATGAAACCGCCCCCAATGGAGCTTTTACCGGAGAATATTCCGCTTGATATTGCGTATGAGGATGAATACCTTTTAGTTGTCAATAAGCCTTCAGGGATGGTAACACACCCCGGATTCGGCAATCGTTATGGTACTCTCGTAAATGCACTTCTTTACCATTTCGGGCAGCGTGAGGCAATCCCGATCGAAGATATTGACGATGATGAAGAAAACGAAACTGAAGGTGAAGAAGAAGGAGAAACCACTTATCTCTACAATACAGATGCAATCCGTCCGGGAATTGTCCATAGACTGGATAAAGAGACGTCAGGCTTGCTTGTAGTTGCTAAAAACCCAATCGTCCATGCAGCACTTGCAAAGCAATTTTCAGAACATACCACACAACGGGAATATAATGCAATCGTATGGGGAATTGTTAAGGAAAATGAAGGACGTATTGAATCAATGATTGGACGCTCAGCCAGCGACAGGAAAAAATTCGCTGTAGTAAAAAAAGACGGTAAACTTGCAATCACAGATTACACTGTTATCGAACGCCATGAATTCTTGACTCTTATTCGTTTCAAACTCCACACGGGTCGCACCCATCAAATCAGAGTTCACGCAACAAGTATGCATCATCCTCTTTTGGGTGACAGCACCTATGGCGGAGATTCAATCGCTTACGGTGGCTTAAAGAATACGACTCAAAAATCACTCGCTCTCAGATGTTTGGATGTAATGCAACGGCAGGCACTCCATGCCCGTACACTTGGGTTTACACACCCTCATACAGGAATGCGGTTGGAATTTGAAGCAGAACTTCCGGCAGATTTCAAGCAGATTTTGGCTATGGTTCATAAGGATTGAAAATTCCCATTAATAGAAAATCAATTGGATTTAAAAAGCGGCAAGAGAAATTCTCTTGCCGCTTTTTTTGATTTGGATAGCTAATCTGTTTACCCTTAATATTTTTTAGATGAAAAGGAAAATAAGCTCATACAGAATATTAATTACGTACAATAAATATCACACTGAGAAAATAATCTGACGTATGTCATGAGCAAAAACAACACTAAACATACGTCCGTAACAATAAACACTTGAATTACATACAGCGATTCATGCTATCATTTAATCAATTGATACTTGGCATGAATATTAACTGTTCATAGAAATTCTTAAAAAATTATTTTACCTTGAAATGAACTAATTACCTACATTTTCATCCTGTATTAACGGAGGATTTTATGAACCGTATTTTTACCCTTATTTTTCTTTTTGAATTGATTTTTACTGTCAATTCTTTTGGGCAGCAAGAGCACTCTACTTATCTTACAAAAATAGACAATGATATAAAAATTGCTTCTGTATCGACTACGTTGGAACATGATCTTAGTGGGCATCATGGATATGTTAAAGCATTGCAATGGAGTCCTGACGGGACGAAACTCGCTACCGGAAGCGAGGAAGGAACTGTTATAATCTGGTCGGCAACTAATGGTAAGGCACTACATGTGTTAAAAGGGCATTCAGGTAATGTAAGGGCTATTCGCTGGAGTTCCGACGGAAAGAAAATTGCTACAGCAAGTTGGGATTCAACAGCCATTATTTGGTCGGCAGAAAACGGCGAAAAGATATTTGATATAGGATTTCATGTTTCTTCAATCAACGACATCAATTGGTGTCCTGACGGGTCAAAAGTGGTTATAGCAAGTAACGATATGACAGCGAGCGTCTGGTCTTCTGTAAATGGAGAAAAGCTCTTCGAGCTTACAGGTCATAAAACTGTTGTTTCCAAAGCTGCATGGAGTCCCGACGGATTAAAAATACTAACAAGAGGAAGTAATGTTATCATCTGGTCAGCATCAAACGGCAACAAACAGTTTACTATTGAAGACACTTCAACACAAATATTAGACGCCCAGTGGAGTCCTAATAGTTCCGAAATAGCAGTTGGACTTCAGAACAATACAGCTGCAGTTTACTCAGCAACTGCAGGTTTAAAACTACATACTTTCGTAGGTCATAATTATCCAGTGCAAATTGTCCAATGGAGTCCCGACGGGTCTATACTTGCTACAGGAAGTAAAGATGGGACTGCCATCATTTGGTCTGCAAACAATGGAACAAAACTTTATACATTAGTACAACACTTCGCAGAAGTTAATGCAATACACTGGCATCCCGACGGGTCGAAAGTTGTTATTGCGATTAACGACAACTCAGCAGTTGTTTGCTCGGCAACGAATGGTGAAATATTATTTACTTTACGAGAATATGGATTCAATTCAGTTCAATGGAGTCCGGACGGCTCAAAAATTGCCACCTTAAGTTTTAATAGGTTACCAATACTATGGTCTGTATCAGACGGGTCGAAGTTAATGACTCTTTCTCATGGGCATATCGAGGAGGTCTATACTGCCCAATGGAGTCCTGATGCATCAAAAGTTGTTACTGCAAGTAAAGACAACTCAGCAATTATCTGGTCTACAACGAATGGGAAAGAACTATTCTCCTTAAAAGGTCATACTTTGGGTGTCAAAAATGCCCAATGGGGTCCGGACGGGTCAAAAATTGTTACAGCAAGTTGGGATGGGACATCAATTATCTGGTCAGCAGCAACGGGGACTGCGTTATTTACATTAGCCGGACACAGGGGTGCAGTCAATTCTGCACAATGGAGTCCGGACGGCTCAAAAATCACAACGGTCAGTTCTGACAGTTCAATGATTATTTGGTCTTCCACAACAGGCAATTCACTTTTTACTTGTAATAGGCATAAGGGTGATGTTACCTCCGCTCAATGGAGTCCTGATGGGTCGAAAATTGCAACTGCAAGTTACGACAGCACAGCTATTATATGGTCTGCCGTAACAGGTGAAATGTTGCTTACCTTAAAAGGACATACGGGAGTTATCAATAGCGTTCACTGGAGTCCTGACGGATTAAAAGTCCTTACTGCAAGTAGCGACAAAACTGCTATAATATGGTCGGCAACAACAGGTCAGAAAATGAATGTATTAAGTGAGCATACCAATAAAGTTGCCGATGCAACATGGAGCCCGGACGGATCAAAAATTGCAACTGCAAGTTATGACTGGAGTACCATACTTTGGTCAGCTGCAAATGGTGAAAAGTTATTTTCATTTATTCCGATAAAGGCTCGTGCAATAAGTAAAATTAGATGGAGTCCCGACGGCTCCACAATAGCAGTTTTAGCTGATGGAGTACCTGTCATTATGTCGGCAGAAAATGGTGCAACCCCTTTACTAATTTCTCGGAATAATACAACGGATATCAATTGGAGTCCCGATGGGAAAAGAATTGCAACTTCACTTGTTGGTAATGCAGCAAATATATGGTTGGTATCCGATAAAACAGGTATTCAGGAAACAATTCATATCAACAATATAGAATTCTCTTTCTCTCCTAACCCAACCGATAACAATATCAACGTAAGATTTGACAAGGAAATTACCGTCCCTTCCATCATTCATATTATGAATATACTTGGGCAGCAAGTGGCATCATTTGAAATCCCTGTTGGTGCAAAAGAGCAAGCATTTAGTTTAGCCGGCTTACCCTCGGGTATGTATCTATTGAAACTTAACACAACTGTAAAAACTGTAATGAAATGGTAAATGAGATTACAATCTGAATCTCTGTATCTTTAAACGACAAAAGGGCTTATCCAAGCCCTTTTGTCGTTTAAAGATACAGTTTTTTTTCTATCCTACCCGCGAATAAACTCAGCAATCTTCTCTACTACAAAATAAATCTGGTCTTCACTAAGTTCAGGGAAAATAGGAAGGGCAAGTGAAGTTGCAGCAGCAAAATTTGCCACAGGATAATCAGCGTCATTCAAATTCAAATATTGAAAACATTCTTGGCGATGGAATGGGACAGGGTAATAAATCTCCGCACCAATATCCTGTGATTTGAGGAATTCCCGTAGTTCATCCCTACGTTCTACTCTGATAATAAACTGGTTGTAAATATGATAATTTCTTACACCTGAAGATTGGTAAATCGCCGCAGGCAGAAGAACCTTATTTGCATCATCAAAAGCAATTTTTCCTGTTTCTTCAGCCAATCCGATTTCGCAGAATAATTTTTCATAAAGACGTGCATTGGTCCGACGTGCTTCGTGCCACGCCTCCAAATGTGTAAACTTTACATTTAACACTCCTGCTTGGATTGCATCCATACGGAAATTGCCGCCTACGAATTTATGATAATAGCGCGGTTCCATACCGTGGTCGCGCATTTGACGGAGCTTTTTATAGAGGACTTCGTCGTTGGTAGTAAGCAACCCAGCATCACCGAAAGCCCCAAGATTTTTTGTGGGGTAAAATGAGAAACACCCCATTAAGCCCATCGAGCCGACAGGTAATCCGTTACTATACTGTGTGCCGATTGCCTGTGCTGCATCTTCTATAACCGGGATACCAAATTCTTTTCCTATTGCCATAATCTCGTCCATAGCGGCACTTTGTCCGTAAAGATGCACGGGGATTATTGCTTTTGTACGTGGTGTTACTGCAGCACGAATTGCATCAGGATTGATATTCAACGTAACCGGTTCGGAATCTACAAAAACAGGTTTTGCCCTAAGGCGCACCGCAACTCCCGCTGTTGCAAAAAAAGAATAGGTAGGCATAATGATTTCATCATCTACCTCGAGGTCTAAAGCCATTAATGCCATAAGAAGAGCATCTGTTCCGCTCGACACTCCAAGCGCAAATTTTGCGCCGCAGTATGCTGCCAATGTTTGCTCAAGGTCTGCAGTTTCTTTGCCGAGAATTAGGGATTGAGACTCTGCAATACGAAGAAGCACAGGCTCAATTTCCGCTTGGATTGTTTTGTATTGAAGTTGTAAATCAAGAAGAGGGACACGCATGTTTTTTCCAAAAAAGGTGGAATTTTAAGGGTTGTTTCACTGCAAAAATACAAAATAAACAGGGGTTCGTTCGGGAGAAATTAATTTTTTGATTGTAATTTCGGTGAACACAAAGAATGATTTGCCTTTTGAATTGCCCGTTTAGAATTCATCCTAAAGTTCTCATCCTCCATTTGAAGTCAATATTTCTTGACAACTTAAATCTTCCTGATAAAATCACTATTACTAATTTGCAGTTTAGCAATGTCTTAGAAACCATACGTTATCTAAGTATTTATTTTTGGATATAGATTTAGGAGCAAGCCTTTTTCGCTTGTGAATTTCAGTCTATTTTGGTAAGTTGCGATTCTTACCAAATCTAAATGAATTTACAAAACTGCCCAACCTATAACAATGAAAGGAAATACGCATGAAAACTACCATACTCTCTGCTTTACTATTTGTTCTAATGTGTACTTCTCTTTCAGCTCATGGTAGTGAATCGTCGGTTGCTACGTTTGTACCGGCTGATTCTTCCGGCAAACCTGCATCACAACCGGCTCAGATTGAAGCAACTCTTTATTCAGGGGTGAATGTCGGATTGGGGTTTGGCTATGGTTTCAAGCAAAACTATGATTTCGGTATAAATCTTCGCGCAGGACTTTCCTCAGAAAGCCGTTGGTATCTGGGAGGTGTTTTCAATTACCATTTCGGACGTTCGATAACACAAACGTTCGATTCAATCAATGTAGCCTTAGAAAAATTTTCATATTCTGTTGCAGGTGAGTTAGGCTATGATGTTCTAATTGAGAAGAAAGCTATTCTTCGTCCATCGGTAGCCGCAGGGTTCATTACATTCAGAGATATTACGGATATCAGCAAGCCCATCAATATCAAATCGGATAAAACTACATCCCATCTGTTAATCAGCCCGGGAATGTTCTTTCAATTTCCACTCAGCCATGATATTTTTTGGGGTGCCGAATTACGCTATAATGTTGTTACGGGCGATGGTGATTATAACTCTTTTGAATTATATACAAATTTCCTCTTTAGATTTTAAACTTTGAATAAAAACGTATGCTTCCTTTGCGCCAATTTGTTCCATCTGTAGAACGTTTTGTAGTTGGTCATCGGGGTTCTTCCGGGACTGCTCCAGAAAACACGCTTGCGTCCGTTCGGCAAGGTCTTGAATCAGGTGCCGATATGATTGAGCTCGATGTACAACTAACTGCAGATCATGAAATTATTGTGTTTCATGATACAGTTCTTGGCAGAACAACCAAAGGTAAAGGAAGAGTACAAAACACATCGCTACATACAATCCAATCATTAGATGCAGGTTCATGGTTTTCGGACGATTTCCGGGGAGAGATTGTACCAACCTTACGCCAGGCAATCGAGTTGATTCGCGGGAAAGCGTATTTGAATATTGAGATTAAACCACCCGAGCAAGATGAGGATTATCATATTCGACTCGAAAAGATTTTAGAGTGCATTTATGATACCGGGATGGAGCAATTTACACTCTTTGGTTCCTTTCATCATGGCGCACTTGCGCACCTCAAACGTCAACACCCCATTCTCCATACTGCTGCTATTAACATACCAAACGATAAGCGGCTTCCCTCCGAAATTGCTTCCGAAATCGGGTGCGAAGGATTTATATGCTCACTGCGTGAGCTTACCCATAAACGCTCGGAAGATGCACTCCGAAACAATATATATCTTGGTGTTTATACCGTTAATACATCCGAAGATTTAGAGTTTGCACTCAATAGAAAAGCTAAAGCAATCGCTACAAATTTTCCTGCCAGGATTTGTGATTACTTAAAAAGTAAGTATAAATAATCACAAAATTTGCCAATGCTCAGAATACAAGTAAATATATGTAAAAAAAAATGTAACATTGTTATTATTAATACGTATTAGGGCTATGATTTGATATAATTTAAATGATTTAACGGCGCATTGATTCACAAAATTGAATTCAAAGAAAAAAACACAGACAGTCTTAATCAGTCTAATCTAAATTAAAGATTAATAAAGACTTATCTATTTTTCATGTAAACACCCCTTTCATTTTCTATTTAATACCTAAACAGGAGAGCCAAGCAAGAGTATAACTGAAATAACGACTCAAAACGACCCATTTTTACTGAATAAGAACCATAGAATAGCTGAATACTGCCAATTAAACAGTAATCTAAAATAAAGTATCCTTCTTAAAAACGGATATTATTTTTTATACTTATAGTGTTGGAGGTTTTATGAAAGCTCTAATGTCTTTTCGCAACAAATGCATTGCAATAATAGTTGTTATTGCTTTGGGAGTTGCAAGTAATTCTGCACTTTTCGCTCAAAGCGAAGGTGGTCGAGTAGGGTTTGGTTTCACGGGTGGAGGTTTGAAGTATTGGGGAACTTTTACCGACAACCAGATATGGTTCGGAGGAGATTTATTTGCCCGATGGAATATTATCAATCAATTATCTCTCCAGGGCTCTATGGGATGGGGACAACTCCGGTATAAAAACACGGATGTTCAACAACAAAAATATCCGGAATTTTACGGACGCTTTGGTCAAGGAGGAAAAGACCTTCCTCATGAAAAGAATTTTGCCAGAATAAGTACCTACGAAACATTCCTTTCCTGGAATATTCTTCCAAGGGAAAAATTTGTTCCTTATGTTTTTGCAGGAGTGGGTATTACCGATTGGAATCCTACCTACGACGACGGGAAGGCATTACCATTGAACGATGGCAGTACCTACGAAAAGCGTAAAATAATGATTCCGTTCGGCGCAGGATTTGAATTGTATCTCAGTGATAATTTTGTATTCAACGGTAGAGCTACACTTCGCAAAACTGGAACATCATGGTTAGATGGTTATGACCCTGCAATCGACGGGAAAGCATCGGACGAAGATATTTTTATGACATTTGGCGGTGGTTTTACCTTCTATGTATTCGGTGATGCAGACTATGATGATGACGGAGTAACAAACTCGAGGGAACGTGAAATCGGTACAGACGAAAACAATCCCGATACTGACGGTGACGGTCTTACCGACGGACAAGAAGTATTTACATACTTTACAAACCCACTTTTACCGGATACTGACGGTGATAATCTTAATGATTACGAAGAGGTTTTCAAATTTAATACAAATCCAACACTTGCCGACAGTGATACAGACGGACTAAAAGACGGCGAGGAAATCGTTCGGAAAACAAACCCTCTCTTAGCCGATACAGACCGCGATACACTTCTTGACGGTGACGAAGTAAACAAATATAAAACCGACCCGCTTAAATCAGACAGCGACGACGATACTTTAAGCGACGGCGATGAAGTTTCCAAGTACAACACAAATCCTGCAGTTGCCGATACTGACAACGACGGACTCCGAGACGGTGACGAAATAAATCAATATCTAACCAATCCGACTATTGCCGATACTGATACAGACGGCTTGCGTGATGGTGACGAGTTGAAACAATATAAAACAAATCCGCTAAAATTGGATTCTGATGGCGACGGCTTAAATGACGGCGACGAAGTAAAGCAATATCAAACCAACCCTGCTGTAGTAGATACAGACGGTGACCAATTGAAAGACGGTGAAGAAGTCCATAAATATAAAACAAATCCGCTTTCAGACGACAGTGATACCGACGGACTAAAAGACGGTGATGAAGTAACCAAATACAAAACTGATCCATCAATTGCAGACAGTGATAAAGACGGTTTGAAAGATGGTGAGGAAGTCAATAAATACAGAACTGATCCTACTGTAGCAGATACAGATAAAGACGGCTTGGCAGACGGTGACGAAGTGAACAAATACAAAACCGATCCGCTTAAAACAGATACAGACGGCGATACTTTAAGTGACGGCGACGAAGTGAACCGTAAAGCTAAGAGAGACGGTGTAAGTATGGAACCAACCAATCCTCTCAAAGCTGATACTGATGACGACGGTGTACGCGACGATGTTGATTATTGTGCTTTGATACCGGGCAAACCAAACAGCGATCCTAACAAAAACGGATGCCCAGAACCTCCTAAAGTCGGTACAAAAACTGATTTCCCTGAAATCCTATTCATAGTAGGAACTGCAGAATTTAACTTTGCAGAACCGGGCACAGGACAAGCATTGGCAAAACTACTTGCTTATGTGAAACAATGTGAAAACTTGCGCGTGATGATCGAAGGTCATACTTCGAAAGAAGGTGGCGATAAGATTAATATTCCGCTTTCACAAGCTCGTGCAGATGCAGTTCGCGGATGGCTGGTTAAAAACAGTGTTGATCCAAAGGTTATTGCAGGTACAGTAGGATATTCATCCAACCGTCCGAACATAAAAGAACCTACGGGAGCAGCTCTCAAGAAAATGCCTGCTGCAGCTTTGGAATCTATAAGAACAAAGAACCGCAGAATTACCGTTGCAATCATGCACGGATGTGATTAATAAAAACTCCTGATAACTAACAGAATGCCTGAGGGGGGTACTACTCTCCTCAGGCATTCTTTATTGGTATAATAGGTATGGATGAGCTTCGCTACGAAGAATATAACATAAATATAATATCCGGTATTATCGATACGAATTAGGAATCGAAGTTTACACTTAATATTCATCATATATAAAGAATTGCATATAAATCAGATGTTTAACTGTAAATATTTTCCTGTGAGTGCAGTGTCTATCTAACCTTCAAGTTTAAACATCACCCTGACTTTACTTCCATTCTTTTTGGGTTATCCATTTTATCAGTAATTTTGTACTATATTGGATTTATTTATGAGTTTGCATTATATCCTTGATTTATACTTCAAATTGGAATAATGTAAATGCTTAAATACTGTAAAGAATCTTTCCGGTAAATCATGAATTAGCGGGTGGAAACTATTATAAACCTCTATTGGGAGTCTGTATGAATGTATTATATACATCGGTCTTACGCAACAGGATTATTGCATTAGTGATTGTTACTGCTATGAGTTTAGCGGGCAGTTACACCGCGTCGGCTCAGAGTGAGGGGGGGCGTGTCGGCTTTGGTTTTTCGGGTGGCGGTGTGAAATATTGGGGTACTTTCACCGACAACCAATTATGGTTTGGCGGGGATTTATTTGTACGTTGGAATATTATTAACCAGATTTCACTTCAAGCAGGGGCAGGTTGGGCGCAACTCCGTTATAAAAACACAGCGGAAATCCAATCAAAATACCCTGAGTTTTATAATTTGATTAAAAAGGAATATGATCCTGTTCATGAGAAGAACTTCTCGAGAATCAGTACATACGAGGCTTATCTTTCATGGAATATTCTACCAAAAGAAAAATTCGTTCCGTTTATTTTTGGCGGCATAGGACTTACCAATTGGAATCCTACTCACGACAATGGTAAAGCATTACCTTTAAACGACGGCTCTACTTATGAAAAACAAAAAATTATGATTCCGTTCGGTGCAGGATTCGAACTGTATTTAACTGATGATTTCGTTTTCAACGGCCGCGGAACTGTCCGTATGACGGGAACACCTTGGCTGGACGGTTACGACCCGACTCATGATAAAAAAGAATCTGACGGTAATGATATTTTCATGACCTTCGGTGCCGGTTTTACCTACTATGTTTTCGGTAATGCCGACTATGATAACGATGGTGTAACAAACTCGCGTGAGCGTGAACTCGGCACAGATCAAAACAATCCCGATACCGACGGCGACGGTCTTACCGACGGAGAGGAAGTATTCAAATACTTTACCAATGCCCTTAAATCAGATACAGACGGCGATAACCTTACCGATTACGACGAGGTAATGAAACATAAAACGCAGCCGACCCGTGCAGATACCGATAGCGACGGACTCAACGACGGCGAGGAAATTGTACGGAAAACAAATCCAATAAATCCCGATACGGACAGCGACGGGCTGTTGGACGGTGAAGAAGTTTCAAAATATAAAACCGACCCATTAAAAATGGATACAGACGGCGACGGACTGATCGACGGCGACGAAGGCAAGCAATACAATACAAATCCTATCACCGCTGATACTGATAATGACGGAATTCCAGACGGTGAGGAGATAAACACAACCAAAACAAATCCTACTCTTGCAGATACGGATAACGACGGTCTAAGAGACGGCGATGAAATGAAACAATACAAAACGGACCCGTTGAAAATGGATACAGATGGTGATGGTCTGAACGACGGAGACGAAGTTAAACAGTATTCAACAAGCCCGCTAAAGCAGGATACTGACGGTGATGGTCTGAACGATGGAGATGAACTCCGCAAATACAAATCAAATCCCCTTTCGGATGATTCTGACCAAGACAGACTGAAAGACGGCGACGAAGTGAACAAGTATAGGACCGATCCACTAAAAGCGGATTCTGATGACGACGGACTAAAAGACGGGGATGAACTTTCTCAATACAAAACTGATCCATTAAAAGTTGATACGGACGGTGACGGACTAAAAGACGGTGACGAACTGAATCAATTCAAAACCGACCCTCTAAAAACAGATACCGACGGTGATACATTGAGCGACGGTGATGAAGTGAACCGCAAAAGTAAAGTGGACGGCGTTACACTTGAGCCGACTAACCCACTTAATCCCGATACTGACGGCGATAGCGTGAGAGATGATGTTGACTATTGCGCGTTAATTCCCGGAAAACCAAACGATGATAAACTGCACAACGGATGTCCGGAAGCTCCAAAAATCGGTACAAAAACAGATTTCCCTGAAATCTTATTCAAGGTAGGGACAAACAACTTTAATTTTGAAGAACCTGGTACTGCAGGAGCACTCGCAAAACTACTTGCGTATGTAAACCAATGTGAAAAGCTTCAGGTGATGCTCGAAGGACATACTTCATCTGAAGGTAATCCTAAGAAGAATCAAGAACTTTCGCAAATCCGTGCAGAAGCTGTAAAAGACTGGCTCATCAAGCAAGGTGTAAAAC
>CALMMI010000313.1 GCA_937868245.1 uncultured Ignavibacteria bacterium
CGACAGAGTACAAAAAAATTTATAGTTCAACATTAATCCGGCAAACACAATGAAAAAAGTTATTCACATTCTATTCGGGTTCTTGATTTATAGTATAGGAATTGCCCAAAATCCTCTTGCAGTTCCACCTGCACTCACTTCTACAACATTCAATCTCGCTATCCAAAACGGAGTCACACAATTTTATCCAGGAATTAATACCCCTACGTATGGCATAAACGGTGCATTGCTTGCCCCCACATTGATTGTAAATAAATGGGATTGGGTAACGATGAATGTAACAAACAATCTAACGGGATCAGGCAATTCAACTACAATCCACTGGCATGGTTTGCATTTGCCCGCTACGGATGATGGAGGTCCTCATCAAATAATTGCTCAGGGAAACACATGGAGTCCACATTTTCAGATTTTGAATAGTGCCGGAACATTTTGGTATCACCCTCATGGAGATGGTAAAACAGATAGACATGTTTCTAAAGGTCTGGCTGGAATGATAATTGTAAAAGATAGTTCAGAAGCAGCTCTGCAAATCCCCCGAACCTATGGAGTAGATGATTTCCCGATCGTCGTTCAGTCGAAAGCATTCGATATATTACATCAAATAGCTATCTCTACCGAAGATGATACTGCGATTTGTGTGAATGGCACAATGTCGCCTTATCTAAATGCTCCTGCACAAATTATCAGGTTACGACTTCTAAACGGTTCATCAATGAGAACCTATAATTTTGGGTTTACTGCAAACAGATCATTTAAAATGATCGCCGGAGATGCAGGTCTTTTAGACAAACCGATTACTCTTACGCGGATACGATTAAGTCCCGGTGAAAGAGCCGAAATACTTTTAGATTTAACAAGTTTGAACGGACAAACTATTCATCTGACAAGTTTCAGTTCAGAATTACCGAATGGAATTTACGGAGCAAAAACTGTCAGAGGTATGATGGGTGGAACGATCCCTGATTATAATTTGAATCCTTTAAATGGGAAGGATTTCAACGTACTTCAACTAAATGTAGTTGCCCAAACTGCTAGTCCAATTACAACAATCCCGGCTACATTAATTACCAATACTCCCTGGACGAATTACAGTGTCTCAAGAAATTTTGTCCTCCAACCAGATACAATGATGAGTGCCTTGGGGATGGTGATAGGTCCATTTAATATTAACGGCTCTCATTTTGACATGGATAAAATTAATATTACAACCTATCTCAATACCACAGAAAGGTGGAGAATTACAAATAACACAGGAATTGCCCATCCTTTTCATAAACATGATTTACACTTTTATCTGCTGAATATTAACGGTGGTGCAGTACCTGACTATGAAAAAGGTAAGAAAGATGTAGTGCTTGTTATGCCGGGTGAATATGTTGAATTTGTCACAAGATTTGAAGATTTTGCAAACAGTACAATTCCTTATATGTATCACTGCCATTTATTGCATCACGAAGATGATGGAATGATGGGGAGTTTTAGGGTTATTGATACATCGGCGACGGGAGTTTCAGAACTAACTGAAAACAACTTTACAATTTCACCAAATCCGGCAACAAATTCTGTAACGGTTCATTTCAAAAATGAAGTTCCACCTTTTGAAATAAAATTACTAAATGTTTTAGGTGAAACAGTTTTAAATCAAGCTGTAAATACTATATCCAATACTTCGATAGATGTTAGTAACCTAAGTACTGGTATCTACTTTCTACAAGTACAGTCAAATAATAATTTCTATTGTCAAAAATTTATCAAACAATAATTGAATATGACCTGCAATAACTGCGGTCTATTACTTTTCCAAAAAGGAGATTTCATGAAAACTATGTTAACAATTATTACAATCGGTCTGTTGTCGCTTGGGATAAGCTCAATGAGTGATTTACCACAAAACACACTCAGTTTCGGAGCACCGGTTTCGAGCACAGGAGCTCCCGATGAACGCACATGTGCCACTGTCGGCTGCCATGATACCTATGCCCCGAATATAGGACACGGATCGATGAATATTACAGTTGAAGGAGCTGAAGGCGGCTTTGAACCCGGAAAAACTTATGATGTTACCGTTCGTGTAGCCGATAAAGATTCTCGGCGTTTCGGATTTCAACTTGTAGCATTGAACGACGACGATAAATCGAATGCAGGAACAATAACAATTACCGACCCTACCCGTACACAAATAATGACCAACGATCTGCAATTCCAAGATCGGCAATATGCCACCTACACAAAAGCAGGAACAGATCAATTCACCGACGGTGTTGGTTATTGGAAAATAAAATGGACAGCACCTGCATCTGCAAAGAATATAACGCTGTACTCAGCAACAGTTATTGCAAATAATGATGATACAGACTTTGGTGATTATGTACTGACAAGTTCACTACCTCTTTCTCCAAAATCATCA
>CALMMI010000314.1 GCA_937868245.1 uncultured Ignavibacteria bacterium
ATGCTTTGGCGAGTTCCTGAATTTCATGATAGTACATAGTTTTTCGTAAATTTGAACAATAGATTGTGGAATTCACCTTCGATACCTATGCAGCAATTTAGGAAACCTTTTGCAAACATTCAAATCTTAAATCTTTTTTTATGGCAAATGATAATCCTCCTGATATCCAAGTAATTCTTGAACGCTTATTTTCTCTCCATCGTTTCGGTATCAAGCCCGGACTCGAGCGAACCTTATCGCTTTTAGAACTTCTCGATAATCCACATAAGAAGTTCAAGTCCATTCACGTTGCGGGAACAAACGGCAAGGGCTCAACATGCTCAATGCTTGCGGCAATACTTACATCAGCAGGGTACAAGACCGGTCTCTACACTTCACCGCATATCAGTGAATTCAACGAAAGAATCCGCATAAACGGACAACCGATTTCTGATGATGATATTGCCCGCTTAGCACTTCCATTGCTCGATGAATCCGAAAAAGCGGCTACAACTTTTTTCGAGATAACTACTTCGATGGCATTTGCTTATTTCGCTGAACAGAATGTAGATATTGCAGTTATCGAGACGGGGCTTGGCGGACGTCTCGACAGTACGAACGTACTTTCGCCTTTAGTGAGTATCATCACTTCAATTGATTTGGACCATACTCAATATCTCGGCTTGACTCTCGAATCGATTACAGGTGAAAAAGCAGCTATTATCAAGCCGGACACTCCTGCATTAATTGCTGAACCACGCACTAAATTGCGTCACGTGTTTTCAAAACGGGCAGATTTAGTACATGCACCCATTACGTTCATTCAAGATGTGTATTCCGCAGAAATACTTCACTGGAATCGAGATTTCTCTATGGAGATAAATATCCATTCACCTTTCGGGTCTTTGAAAAACCTGCAATGCTCAGTGGCAGGAAATCATCAAATAAATAACATTCTTGCTACAATTTCCGTTTTAGATACAATTGGCAGTGATTTTATCATAAATGAATCTTCAATACGGGAAGGTTTGGCGAATGTTGGAGAGTTAACAGGTTTAGCTGCAAGGATTCAGCTCATACGGGATGAGCCTCCTCTTGTGATTGATGTAGGACACAACCCAGCCGGACTTCGAAAACTTGTAGAAACACTTTCAAAGTGCGGATATTCGGACGTCAAATGGAATTTAGTTTTTGGAGTAATGGCTGATAAGAATGTAGAGGAAATGCTCTCAATCTTGAAACCAATAACTGCTCGTCTCTATGCAGTTTCACCTGTATATGACCGAGCTTTACCTGCTCTCGAAGTTGCATTAAAAGCTGAATCAGTAGGGATTTACACTGCATCTGTATTTAACTCTGTTGCTACTGCAATAAAAGAGGCAATTACCACACATAACCCAACCCTTATTGTGGGTTCATTCTACCTTGCAGATGAAGCAATTGTTGAGCTTGCGAAATATTCCTTTGGCGTATTAAAAAAATGATAGTATATTCGCAGCTCAGAAATGCAGAAGTGGCGGAACCGGCAGACGCGCTGGACTCAAAATCCAGTGGGCTCAACACCCGTGTGGGTTCGACTCCCACCTTCTGTACAACGATGAAACGCAACCTAATTTAAAAATAGGTTGCGTTTTTTTTTGCAATACATAGTGTAGAATGCGCTTTCAGCAATTTCGTTTTGAGTTCATTTAATGGATTTGCATTTCAAAAAATCAACCGGTTGATTTACGCCTTACCAATTCTAAAAACCCCCTCCCCTTTCTAATTCTTCTTATCAATATACCTATCCAGATTTTTTTTCTTTCAATATTCGATCGTTTGTGATAATCTCAATCTAAACAGTGTTGAAATTGTGCGTTGAAATCGTGTGTTGAAATTGTACGTTGAAATTGTACGTTGAAATCGTGCGTTGAAATCGTGCGTTGCACTTTTATAATCTATAATATTACTTTAGCTTTGGATAAGAAACAAGCTAAAATGTATATGATTTTCCGTTACCGGTTGTTGCATCTTCAAATTGTCAATTGACCGGATGCAGTAGCATACGTCTTAATGCTCCGTAAAACTACAGGAAATCATCCAATGAAATTAGAAGCAAATGACTAATACAACAATATAAGTACTCGATTTGAATTAGCCCGGTCTAGTTGTCTGTGTATCGCAATCTTACTCCCCCTGAAAGTAAAGAACTCAGTAATACCAACAATTCTCTAAACTAATTTAATCGTGTACTTATATTAATTTACAACAACAAATCCATATAAATACAATGCACTCTCAACCATCTCTAAAGCATCTTCAAGCCCTTCCAAGTAATGTAAAAATTTGGGTAGAAGTTAGTAATGTAAAGCCTGAGCTTGACGCTACGCAAACCGGAACAACAAATCGTTTAGATGCCCAATACATATCAGTAATCGGACAAGTTTGCCGACATACTGCTAAAAGTAATGTACAGATACTTCAAGTAAGTTGGCAGATACAAGGCATCCAAAGTACAGTTACAAATTACACAGCTACAAC
>CALMMI010000315.1 GCA_937868245.1 uncultured Ignavibacteria bacterium
ATAGTATGCTTTTCATTTAGAAATATTCCGTCTTTGCCCGAAAGCTCTCGAATATTTCCTCCCAAATCAATGATATATGCATGTTGAAATTCATCTTGAACGCATTTCCTAAATCCGTCGAATGTTCTTGAATTAATAAACGAATTATTCGTGATAAACGCTATCACCCCGTTATGCTCCAAGCGGTCAAACGCCCACCGGTAGAACCGTGCATACATATCATAGACCTTCGTTTTTTGTGCGGTGCTTTGCTTAATGAATGTATCTTTGATTCGTTTGTCTATTTCGGGATACTCACGGTTTTTGTTATTGTCGTTTTCGTTCGCCTGATTTGCATTATACGGCGGGTTGCCGATAATTACAGCAATTTTCTTGAGGTTTTGCTTACGGATACGCTCGCTATTTTCCTCAGTAAACGAAGCAAAGATATCGCCTTGTTTCCCGCGATAGGCAAACCCCATATTATCAAGCGTATCTACAAAGCAGAGATTTTCGAACTCGGCATACTTCCCCATTTTTTGGGCGTAGGTGAACTCGATATTCAGATTGCTGATATAATATGGCAGGATAGCCACCTCGTTTGCATGGATTTCGTTTTTGTATTTGTACTCCACCTTTTCCTTGCGGAGGTAGTCTATCAAATCACAAATAAATGTTCCTGTTCCTGTGGCGGGGTCAAGGATTTCCACATCCTTATCCTCGAGGAATCGGTCGAAATGTTTGTGGAGCAGATAATCGGTGCTTTCTATCATAAATCGTACAATCTCATTCGGAGTATAGACCACCCCCAAACGGTCTGCCGCTTTCGGGTTATAGCTTTTGTAGAAGGTTTCATACACTACCTTCAGGAATTTCTGCTTTTCGTGGTGGTCGGCAATTCCTGCGGCGGCGGCATTAATCGTTTGGTAATACGGTAAAATACTGCCGAGCGCGCTCCGGCGGATACTTCCCGTAAAAAAGGTTTGAATCACCGCTTCGAGTTGCCGCGCGATATTATTTTCGCGGTGGAACTGCGTTTCATCAAAGATCGTATTGAAAATATCCTCGGTAAGAACGTGCTGGATAATCATTTCGCGAATATCTTCGCGGGTAATATTGGGATTGATACTTTCGTGACAGAGCTTGAGGAAAACAGCAGCAGCTTTGTTATACTTCGCGTTCGATGCCTCGGCTGTGATAATCATCTCGCGCAGCACACCTGTCACTTTAGGAATATCCTCCTTGAAATGTTCGATTGCCTTGCGAAAGTTAATCACCTCGGGACGTTCAAAGGAGATGAATGCCGTCAGCAGACGGTGCAATGCTTCCGAATCCTCGAAGGAGACACGCCCGACTTCGATTCCGTTTTGAATAAGCACAGCGGTTTTGCTATCCTCGAATAGTATATTTTCCTTCGGGTATCCGCTGTCGAATTTCTTTTCTATCTCTACATCTAAATCGTCATAGTGGTCTTTGCTTTCCCAGTATCCGTGATCTTGCCGTAACATATCCTTGAGCGTGCCATCGGGTCTTATAGTATTGCCGTTTGCACTTTTCATTGTTACTTCCGGCACCATCATCAATCCTCTTTGCTTTGCATACTCATTAAGTAGATACTGGAATGCAGTACGGATGGATGTTTCTTTTTTCGTTCCGCCAAAGTGGATTATTTTCTCAACTTCGCTACGGTATTGATGAATGGAGTGTATGCTCATGTTATGGGGTTTTATTGCGAAAAAAAATATTTACTTTTTTTTATGATAATTGTTCACCGACATTTTCCCCTCCCTTGGAGGGGTGTCCGAAGGACGGGGTGGACTCTTATTTCCCTGCGAGACCAACCACCCCTGCCCCTCCAAAGGAGGGGAATTTAGGACTCATATATCTCGTCCTGTGCGAAATTCCCCTCCCTTGGAGGGGTGTCCGAAGGACGGGGTGGTTTCACTGCATGACCTGATTTTATTTGTTTCGTTTTTTCCAAAAAATAGGTTTTCATCATGCCTTTGCCTTTGATGTCCATTTCGCCGCGGGGAATGAAACTAACCTGCAAATGTTTCTTTGGCTCTACCGCTTTCATGAAATCTTCTGATATGTGAATTTTCCCTGCCTCACCATGACTTTCCATCCGGCTTGCTGTATTTACTGCATCCCCCCACATATCGTAGGCGAATCTATTCTCCCCGATAATACCGGCGACCACACTGCCTGTATGTAAGCCGATACGAACCATTATCTTGTTGCCGGTGTTTGTTTGATAATCATTCATGAATCTTACAACTTCAAGTGCAAAGGATGTAGTTCGTTCTGCATGATCTTCTACATGAATAGGTGCTCCGCATACTGCCATATAGGCGTCACCGATGGTCTTGATTTTCTCCAGTCCATGTTTGCGGGCAATCTGGTCGAATTGACTGAATATTCCATTTAACATGCCAACCAATTCTTCAGCACTCACGCTCTGGGATATTTTCGTAAAGCCTACAATGTCAGAGAAAAATACCGAGACATTTGCATGACTGTCAGCAATTGTTTTTTCACCATCAATCATACGATTGGCTATTTGATAGGGAAGAATGTTATGAAGAATTTTCTCCTGTTCATGGAAACGGGCAAGCTTGATTTGGCGGTCACGCTCTGATTCTTCAATCTTTCGCTTGTGTTCCATGAGTTGGGCTTGCTTAGTTGCTTCCTCTGTAATTACTGTTTCTTTATGTTCGTTGTATTTTACAAATTGCAAGTAGGCTTCTTTCCAACGCTCTTGGCTTTTGTACAGAGCTGAGAGCGATAAATGGAATGAAGAGAGATTATGTTTAGCACCAAGATCCTCACTGAGATTAATAGCCCTTAGGAAATACTCCTCGGCAAGCTCGGGATTATACCCTTCGAACGATTGGTCAGCATAGATTGTGCCTATACATTCTGTAAAGATTGCGATTCCATCTTTTTTACTGAGTTCTTCGAGTGTAGCTTGGGCTTTGAATAAGTATTCCAAAGCTTTATTGTAGTTGCCAAGTTTGAAATAAATAGTCCCTAGATTTCCTGTAATGCGAGCAACATGAGATTTTTCGCCCAGTTCCTCAAACTTTGTCAGAGCTTTGTCGGTATATTCTAATGCGAGGTTGAAGTTGTCAAGAGAAAAATACAAGGTTCCGATATTCCCCAAAACGTTGGCAATACCGGGTTTCTGTCCAATTTCCTCATACGTTATAATAGTTTTACCATAATATTCGAGTGCCTTCTCGTAGCTTCCAAGATTTTGATATACTACCCCGATGTTTCCGGTAACTTTAGCGATACTGAATTTTTCACCCAACTGCTCATGAACTGCGAGGGCTTTGCTTAAGTAGTCCAACACCTGAGCGTAGCTACCAAGATTTAGATGTACAATTCCTATACTTCCCCAAATGTTTGCAAGATCCGATGTAGCTCCTTTTTTCTCTTGTGAATTCAGTGCTCTGTTATAATATTCCAAAGACTGCGAGTAATTGCCAAGAATTCGATATATACTCCCAAGCAGGTTAAGTGCTTTGAGTAATACGTCGTCAAGCATATATTGTTCGGCTAAAGCAAGTACTTGATGAGATTGTTCGAGTCCGAGTTCATATTTCCCGCGTTGAGTATTGATTTTAGCAAGTGCCAGTATAGATTCACCACGGAGAATATTATCATTTTGACCTAACGGTTGGGTATCAAGTGCATCGAGAATTTCATGTGCAAGAAGTTCAGTTGTATCGTAATTGCCTTTATATAATTCATCAATAGCTCGCTGGAGCTTGGCTTCAAGTGATTCGTAGGACGTAGTTTCCATATTATTTCGATTGAGTTAGAAAATAGGTTTTCATCATGCCTTT
>CALMMI010000316.1 GCA_937868245.1 uncultured Ignavibacteria bacterium
GTTTTCATGTAGCTAATTAACAACGAATCGACATTTCTGGCCACCGTCAATTTCTCTTCGTTTGTGTAGTTCTTTTGACCCAATACTGTTCCTGCTGTAGAAATCAGGATTAAAGCTATACAAACAAACTGCTGCAGTATTCCTGCAGAAGATATCATACCATTGATAACGGAGGTAAATTTTTTGTTCTTCATACGGCTGTTATTTAGAAAGTACGACAAATTTTACACTCACGTTTTCCCCTCTGTTTCCCAGAAGTTGTAACTGATAAATGCCAGGTGGTAATGCTTCCTCCGCAAACGAAAAATTCTGTCTGGCGTTCTCTTTCAGCAATGTTCGCTGAAGAACCGTTTGGCCAATCGCATTAACGTATCTGGCATCTATTTGTCCGTAAATATCTCCCGATACTGAAACTTCAAAGTTCCCTGCAGTTGGATTTGGCCAAAGAGAAGCCATTACCGTTTCACTGATAGGCTCTTCTACAGGCCGGTTACCACAGAATGTACAATACGGGCCATTATAATACACACGGGTATAGCAGGTATCAGTTGGTGATATTTTAATCACCTGAACCCAATATGCATAGTGTACCGTATCCAATTGCTCCGGTACTGTATCAATGGCGGGTTGAATAAACTTCGTGGGTGGAACAAACATCTGATAAAACTGTCCGGGAATAAACCGCGAGTTAACCAGCTTCTTTGTATTTCCGTTCACCACTTCAATCGAATCATAGCCCCAACGGTAACGCAGGTCAGAAGAATTGTCAAGATATACCAAGAGATGACCGGGTTCCTTGGGTACAATTTTTTTCTCTACAATAGCATCCCCAGAACCAATTGTTAGGACTAACCCCGCTGATGTTGCTTTACAGCCACCTATCGACGAAGAATTGGTTGCCACCACATACAATGTATCTTGTAATTCCGTCGACGGAAGAAAAGACACAACTGTTTCATGAGATGCTGTATCTCCATACACAATATTCGTAGTATCTGAAGAAGCCCAATTGTAAGTGACATTGCTTGCAGGGTTATCAATGAGCAAACTATAAGCACTGGTTCCCCCGCAAATTGAATTGCCGATAAATGAAACAATTGTATCTGCTAATTGATCAATTACCACAGGGATATCGGGTTTAGGGTTAACTTTTACCTGAAGCTGCGTATCAATAGCACATTGTATCCCGTTCTTTGTATAAATCAAGTCCAAAGTATAAATTACTGTACGTGGAGTTGTAAACGAACTATTCAGCAACGTGTCGTTCAATATATCGTTTGTGTTAGGCCCTTGAGAGGTGGTGTCACTTATTCCGGTCGGTACAGTTGTGGGAGTCCAGCCAAAAGTCATATCTGACGGTATATCTGATTGTATCTGATATCCCAATGGTTCACCACTACAAATTTCAAGGAAATCAACACTGGTAAGTTTAGGAACAGGATTTACTGTAATATTAATGCTTCTGCAGCTTGTATTAAACGCACAAGGAGTTGAATCTTCAGCTCTGACAAATATTGTTTTTATAATTGGGCTTGTGGTTGTATTTTCAAGTGGAAGAATTAGTGTAGCACCGGAGCCAATACTTGTTCCGGAGCCACAACTATTTTCATACCATTTGAATGCTCCAAGCGTGCCAAGATTACCTGTTACATCAAGAGTAACGCTTCCTCCACTACAAATGACCGTATCTGATGCTGTTAAAGCTGTAGGTGTTTGTGATTTGAAATTTGTAGTTCCAACAGTGAATGTGGCATCAAATGTACATCCGTTTGAATCAGTTATAGTAACAGTATGTAATCCAGCAAAAAGACCACTGACATCCTCTGATGTTTGGCCCGTATTCCATAGGTAAGTGTATCCAGGAGTACCTCCTATAGTAGTATTTGAAATACCCCCAGAGGCATCTCCTTCGCATAAAACCTTCGTAACAATTAAACTGTTGATATCAAACCCTAATTTGTCCGGTTCTGAAACGACTATGCTTGAATTTTTTGTACAACCATTACCATCTGTAACTGTAACCGAATAGCTTCCTGCTGTTAATGTTGAAATATTTTGAGTTGTAGCAGAGTTACTCCAAAAGAACGTGTAAGGAGGTACTCCGAGTGTACCGCCATTTACTGATGTTAATGTTATGGATCCGGTATTATCTCCATTGCATTTTACCGAATTAACACTACTCGTAATAGTAATGGGTGAAGGAGGAGTTATTACAACAGGAGGGGTGATTGTATTCTGACAGCCGTTGGCATCTTTGACTATTATAGTATAGCTGCCAGAACCGAGAGTTGTAAAAATATTAGATGATTGAAAGGTGCCACCATTTAGGTTATACGAATACG
>CALMMI010000317.1 GCA_937868245.1 uncultured Ignavibacteria bacterium
GCGCAATCAGAATCGAAAAAGACATGTTGCAGCAATACAGCTGGCAATTATACTGTACCGGAGTAAGCGACGAAGTGGAAGTATATATCAACCATCAATATGTTGGTAGATATTTTGGTGGTATGACTCCATTCTATATCAAACTCCCAGACAGAATGATTTCTGCCGGGACGAATACCCTGGAGCTTGTAATATCACCCACACCTGCTTTCACTCAGCGGCATATTTTCTCACAGAGAAGTTTCTCCGGTTCAATACGTGAATTGCTTCTTGTCGGAATGCCACAAATTTGGATTAACGATGTCCGCATAAAAAGCACGTTAACAAATTCATCGTGTGATTTGAAAACAATGTTGTCGGTATCGTCAAGTGCAATCGAAAAGATTCCTTTACCTTCTGCCGACAGCAGTAAAACACTATCCCTTAAGAAATTCCCTGTGAATGTAGAAGCTACATTACGGAAAATGGGTAAACAGGAAGTGGTAGCACAATCAGAATCGAAAGTTATTGAAATAGAACGGGACATAACAGTACCACTTGACTTAGGGCTTAGAATTGCCTCACCGGAATTATGGTCACCTTCTGAACCTAATCTTTATGAAATGACCATAAAGATTACAAAGAACACTGTAGTACTGGATGAATATGTGGTTTCAGTTGGAGTTCACGATATACGGATCACAAATGACGGTGAAAAGTATTCGATTATGCTGAACGGTTCTCCGTTGAATATTAAAGGTGTTGAATATACCGAAACCTTTGGCGAAGGCGGACAGACGGTTACAAATGAACAACTGGAAAAAGATGTAATTCTTCTTAAAACATTGGGTGTGAATGTTGTACGTGTTAGGTTTGCTCCCCCACATCCATATTTTGTAGAATTATGTAATAAGAATGGATTGCTCTTGCTTGTTGATATCCCTGCATACGATATTCCCGCTTCAATAATCGGTTCTGATGAATTTTTTGTCCGAATGAAGAATATTGCTGAAAGAAGTATCAGCGCATTTGATCGTCAGCCATGTCTTCTCGGCTGGGGTATTGGTGACGGATTCCCCGAAAGCTCTTCAGCAGTTAAAAAATATCAGGAAAATATAACAACTGCAATCAGACAGCTATCTTCAAAAATTCTTTATAAAACTGTTCGATTTGGTGCAAAAACCATTGCTACCGAAGGTCTGGACTTAATTTGTTTCAGAGCAGACAAATCGTGGCTACCCGGAGATGATTTCCGAGAAGAAATAGAAAGACTACGTGGGCTCTCAGCACAAAAGCCTGTGATGGTTTGTTATGGTAAATTGGTACAGCCAAATAACCTCAACGGTTATGCAGATCCGTTATCTGTTGAATCACAAGCCCAGTATATAAGAGATTGCTATCGAACCGTACAACAGACAAAAGCAATCGGAAGCATTGTTTGGACATTTAATGACTACTCGACCGCCAGACAAATCCTTCTAACAAATTCAACAGATCAATTTGTTTGTACTTCCGGGTTAATGGATATTTACCGCCAACCCCGGTTATCCTATTTTATGTTCAAAGCGTTGCTTAACGACGAAAAAGAGCCTCTGCTGCGAACAGGTAACTTCAAAGAGGATACACCGATAATTTATATTGGAGTTGGGCTTACATTCGGAATTTTGATTTTCCTATTAATGAGCCGTTTCCGCCGTTTTCGTGAATACATCGGCAGGGCAATTTTCAGACCGTATAACTTTTATTCTGATATACGCGATCAACGGATTCTCTCTACGTTCCAAACCTTAGCATTAGGAATTGCGATTGCCGGAACTGCTGCAATTATTTTATCGTCGGTGTTCTATTACTATCGAGCCAGCGAAGGTACTGAATATCTCTTTATGCTTTTAATTCCAAATGCTTTCAGAAGTATATTGGATACGGCTCTTTGGAGCCCGGCATACTCCCTACTGCTGTTCACTTTTATCGTATTCATTAATACTCTTATCATTGCAGTGATTATTCGAATGGCAGCATTTTTTGTTCGCAGCAGGATTTTTTACAGCGATGCTCTTACAATCGTCATTTGGTCAATCCTCCCAATTCTAATGTTGTTACCAATTGCAATGGGATTGTTCAAAATACTAACAATTTCTTCTTCACATTGGCTACTGTTAACAATTATGGGCGCTGTAGTAGTCTGGTGTGCCACACGCACATTAGAAGCTACTGCAGTAGTTTTTGATCTGCCTAAAGCCAGAGTTTATTTGATAGGTGTAGGTATCATTATCATACTCTTGGGTGGAAGTATTTTATTTATGAATTATCGATCAGGATTGTTCAATTATTTGCAATATTACTTTGCCGTTATGCGGTAATTAACAGTATATGAAGAATTTTATCCGCATGAACCAAAGTATCCGTATTGCAGTTCTCACCTGTTTGTGTGTCGTTACTTTTCTGTGTCAAATTTCAATTGTTTGCGCACAAGAAGAGACACCGGATGAAAATGTATCCGGTCAGTACGGAGCAACTAATGCGTCTATGCTCTCACCGCAATTCCTAGTAAACAGTGATGAACCTGATATTGATTCTTTAGTTTTGATCAGTACTGCTGTAAAGGCTAATATTGCAGGAATTATAAGTGATGTGAGGGTACTTCAAAAGTATTCTTACAATGGGACAAAACCTCTTGAGGCTGCCTACGCCGTTCCCCTTTCCCAGCAATCAACGATGCACGGAATTACTATCAAAGCAGCAGGACAAATCATAGCATCATCAACACAAGACCGAGAAGCAGCAGGTGAAATCTACGATAAAATAAAAAAGAAAATCGACCCGTTTTTTGTTGAGTGGAAAAGAGCCAACATATTTCAGGTTCATATATCAAATGTACCAAGTGGTACGGTGATAGAGGTAGAAACACATTATACAGAGTTACTTTCTCCTATCGGAGGGGCATACAGATTTATATACCCTAAAACTGTAAAACCCCGATATATGAAAATCATGAATGTTGTACCTTTATTTAGAGATACATGGGCAGATTCTAGTTTTGAAGAACCACCTTCTTATCCTGAAGGTGCATTTTCAATATCAGTATCCGTTTCAGCAGGTGTACCAATATCTAACTTGAATTGTATATCACCTTCACATACAATTACAACACAGGAGTCTGCAGGAAACATCCTGTCTGCTAATCTTGCTGCAAATGAGCCTCTTACTAAGGATTTTGTACTTTCTTACCAACTTGCCGGAGCAAAGCCCCAAGCAAACCTGATGCTTTACCAAGGTGAAAAGGAAAATTATTTCCTACTTACTCTGCACCCCCCTTTGGAAACAGTTGCGCGGGAACTTCCACCGCATGAATACATCATTTTAGCAGATTCAACAGTAACGGATGGTGAATCCGGCAAAATAATGCAGACAGTTTTTGCTGATTTTGCTCAAACCCTTCGTCCGAAAGATAAGATAAATGTAGTTACCTTTGGGAGTAGTTCGGAACTGCTTACTCCCAAATCTTTCTTAGCTTCCCCAGAGAATATCAAACTTGCCGGTACATTCCTCGATAAACCTCCTTCTACCGGTAGTGATCATTCAAAACTTCTTGCTGCATTGCAACGGTGTATTGCATTGCCGACAACAAACGGCTATTCACGTTCTATAATCATTGCTACAAACGGTTATGTATCAGTTGATCAGGAAACGTTTGATTTTATTGCAAGTAAACTAAATGTTGCGAATATCTTTACCGTAGGCATCGGCGAAAATACAAACCCGATATTTTTCAATATCATCGGACGCCTTACAATGAGCGAACCTACCATCATTGCCACACCCGAAGAAGCAAAAGCCAAATCTGTCGATATCGGCGGATATATTCAATCATCGGTTCTTACGAAAGTTAAAGTTGATTTCAAGGGCTTGGAAACATACGATATTGAGCCTGCAAGTTATCCGGATGTATTTGCAAACCGTCCGGTCTTTATTTTCGGGAAATGGCGTGGTAAACTTCAAGGAAAAATGATAGTAAAAGGCAATGCTTTGGGTGCACCATTTGTTTCAAGTATAGATTTGGCAGCAACCAAACCAAATGTTGCAAATATTGCTTTGCAGTATCTCTGGGCAAGATACCGTTCAACACGGTTGACTGACTACAACATTTACAGTCGCGACTCAAAACGTGTTGAGGAAATTTCTTCGCTCGGAACAAACTTCTCAATTCAAACAGTGTACACAGCCTTTACGTTTGCAGGAATAGATACTTCCTCTACTCCGAATCAAATTTATGCCGTGGTTCAACAGCCATTGAATCTAAATCAGAACTCATCAAGTACAAGCAGCTCACCCGGTCTTGCAAGTACAACAGTAGTGGAAGTGGCAGTTGCTGCATGTTCTATTGCCGATGCTGACTATGCTGAAGAAGAAGGTTTTATTTCCATTGGTGACATTATTATCGATAAAGGGTTGTCACCAGAAGCAGCAAAAGCACAACTTGACCAGCAATTATATGATTTGCAGCTTTGCTATGCTACAGCTTTGCATCATTACAGACACCTGCAAGGTAAAACCAAGTTTAGAGTTGTGTTGGATGCTACCGGGACTATTGCTGAGATTTCCCTTTTAGATTCAGAACTCAATATTGACGAGGTAAATCAATGTATCCTTGATGCAGTTCGTAAGTTCAAATTCACGGCTCCACCTGATGTAACGCCGGCTATAACATTCTTGCTGATTTTCGAAGTGATTTAAGATGTGGAATCAAGCAGCATATAAATTTCTTTTCAAAAAGTAACAGCCCATACAGATTAGATAAATCTGTATGGGCTGTTATACTTTTGAATGATATATCTTCGACCGCTATAATATCACTGCCACCTGCTCTGTGCAAGCACCCGTCGGTGAAATCAGCCTTACAAAGTAAACACCGTCAACAGTTAAATTTATCGGGAAGCTATGTTCTCCTGCTTCCAAAACACCCTCGTAAATTGTATTGACTGTCTCCCCTATTGAATTTACAATATGTAATCGAACTTGACTATATGTTGAAAGTTCAAAATGTACTGAAGAATTATCTGATATGGGGTTTGGAGTAACCTTTAAACTTATTCTATCTTTAATTTCATTGTTAAGTACAGATGAGACAACACCGCTTCCAAAAACCAAAATTGTGTCGTTTCCATTATAGGTTAAAAATCGGATTTGCCCATTTTGAGTTGTAGATGAAGTTGGTGCAAAACGTATTGTAACAGGAGTCTTACCTAATGGCGCAACTATAAATGTTTTGGGAATACACGAAAACATCGGATTTGTAGAGACCGTACTTGTTACTCGCAGAGTATCAGTTCCAAGGTTTCTTACATCAATAAGTGTATCAACAAATGTACCCGTCCCAACAGAACCAAATAAAATGGATTTGTTCGTAAACTGTATCTTAACGTTTGGTTTTGTCCCCTCTCCCTGTACAAAAATTGTATCGGGAACTGTGTTACTTACTGAAAGCAATGTAGTGGAAACTATTCCTTCGGAATTGGGAGTAAAACTAATCTTTACATCAATACCTGCTCCAGGTGCTAATGTAAACTGAGAAGGTTTTACAGAGAACGTATTTACAAATGGATTGGAGGAAATGAAATACGATACACGAAGAGTATCATTTCCTGGATTTGAAATGTTTATAAGTGTATCTTTTGTTGTTGATATTGATGCCTTATTAAAGTCAATCTGATGAATGTTAAATTTTATTGCAGCAGATTTTATTGGTTGAAGTGTCAGTTTGTAAGCCCCTCGATTTGTAAAAGCATATACGGCATCGTTAGTAGCAACAAGCCCACGGACGGT
>CALMMI010000318.1 GCA_937868245.1 uncultured Ignavibacteria bacterium
TGCTATCCAATTTAAGAATGTTTCAAATTTTGACATATGTAGTTTATAGTTACTATTATCTATCTACCGTGATAATTTATACTTTTACATCTAAATATTTACGATATAGCGATTATTTATTATTACATACAAACAATAGCCTCTACCAAAAGAATAAACAAACTTAAACATAACATCCATCAATACAAAATGAATGTTTAATTAAAACAAGGTTATCTAAATTCAAATTATTGTATTAACTTGCCCCATCCTGAATTTGATTGCTTCAATACGATCAGGCAAACCAACAGGAAAATGTTCATCCTCATATTGCTCAATCAATATCCCAAGAATTTCAAGTTCATCTCCTTCTGGCGAACCCTTTGTGGAATTAAAAACAACCTCAAGCCTTTTGAGAGCTAGGTTATAATCTTCTTCTGTTTTTATAGGTTTGATATTGATAACTTGTTCATTCTGATGATTCATTTTCTTCTTCCCATGGCTTAATCCACTCTATTTTCCCATTTCTTGAAACAACTATTGGGCTATTAGTCAGTTTCTTTTTTTCTATGAGTTTTTGATAGGATACTTTCAATCCCATAAGAACTTTCTCTGCAAATTCAGAAGGTTTATTTTCTTCCATAATAATATCCAATTCAGATTAAGTGTTTTTCACTCCACCACTATCCGTTCAAAAACCGTTTGCGAAAGCGTGGTCATCCTTACAAAATACACACCTGCTGCAAGCTGAACACGCAACGGCAGAGTATATTCCCCAATTCCCATTTCTCCTGAGAAAACCTGGGTGGTGTTCCCCACCACATTTATGATTGAAATTTCCACATTACCTATGTCTGCTGTTCTGAATTTAATCTGTGCATCTTCACCACCAATACTGTTTGGCAGTACCGAAAGTGCTGCTGCCTTGCCGTCCGGATTGTATAAGCGCGGAGAGCCTTCCTTACAAATAGATAGCAGCACCTTTCCATTTACTTCATCTGCACCTATTTTACAGTCTGTCCATTCAAAATTTTCAACTTCTATCGGTACAGTTTCTGCTGTTCCTGTAGCTGCTGTCAGGCTAAGTGTAGCCAGAGTGTCGTTACCGTTTTGTTTTCCTGAAAAATGAATAATTCTATTGCCACCCGAAATTGTCCCAAATTGTGAATTATCCGTCGGCAATAGTGCTGTTTTGTTGAAACGAACATCAAATGAATAAAGCCGCGATGCACTTTTTATTGCACCAGCCGGGAATGAAATGACGATAGGGATAGTAATAGTTTGCCCCGAAATTGCTTCTGCATTTCCTGCTGCAACCGTTTCACTTCCACGAGTACAAATTCCTTCGCCTTTTATAGGAATAATAACAGGTGCTCCGTACCCGTTAAAATCAATCTGCATTGTTGAACTGATACTACCCGACACTGTAGGAGCAAGTGAAAGGGTTACGGCATGTGCTTCTCCTGCAGGAACGGTTGCGTTCCCCACGCCCAGTATAGATATGTCACCTAAGGCATTTTGAAGGCTTGTAGTGAGTGCTAAAGGCACTGAGGAAACATTGGTAAGCACCACTTGAATTGTGCTGTCTCGGCGGTCGCCAACATATACTTTGCCGAGGTTGATACTATCCAGCCATGTAGCCAAACGCAAAACTCCCTCACCTTTTACAGTTCTTCGGATAATTTGGTTTTGTGTTATTATCTCCAGTGTTGTGGAGAATACTCTTGCTGCATCCGGAGAGAATACTATTTCAATATTATTTTTGACACCAGGCTTTAATGTTTGCAAGGCAACTGCATTTTTAATTGTAAACCTGGAGGAATCTCCACCTGTTAACCGCACAGACTGTACACGAACATCTGCGTTAGATTGATTATCAAACAAGTTCACAATTACAGAATCCTTCTGCTCGCTTACATACTGCTTTTGCATATCAATATCAAAAGTAGTAAGCGACGGTTGAATTATTCCCCATGTTTTGGCTGAAGTTGAAAACTGGACTTCCGATAAATCCCAAATTTTTACGGTACTGTCCTTGCTTGCAGTAGCCATCAGCTTGCCGTCGAATGAATAGCAAACGGATACTATCTCCTTTGTATGTCCACGCAGATACCGTACAGGATTATGGCTCGTTAAATCCCACACAACACCGTCTGCATAACTTTCATTTTGACCGTTTACAATGCGGGTTTGTGTTCTTCCGCCACCAAGTGCATGTTTATCATCAGGACAAATACGTGACGATGTAAAGTTTTTATCACCAAGTTGTGTTATCAGGTTGCTATTTAGGGCATTCCAATAGAATACATTTCCTGCTTTATCATTCGTGAGTGCGCGGGAAGCATCTGAAGTTAGATCTACTGTCCAGACACCGGACTTGTGAGGGAGTATTGCTACTGTGTCATCTTTTTTTCTGTAGTTCCATACTATTGCAATATTATTATTCGAACCAATAATGACCCTAGATCTGCGGGAGTTGAATCGGGTATCGTTAATAACTCCACCATTGTCAATAGTAGGAAAAACTGTTGAGAACCCAGATGCAGACATATAATTAGACGAGAAGGCAGTGCTACCAACCGGATGAATAATTGTATCATTATCCAGAAATGCTATTCTACCAATCCCATTTGGTGACGTAACCCCAAAGTTCCTTTTCCTGAGGATACCGTTTGAAACTACGTAAATAGTTCCTTCATTCTGCAAAGTTGAAATTGCAAAATACAACCCCGATGGGCTTATTGATAGGTATCTGGCTTTTACTTGGGTTAAGGGGAGGGAATATCCTGAATTACTTGCTCGATTCCACATCTGTACTCCACCATCGTCAACGCTTGTGATTACAATCTGCCCATCGGCGTTCATAATTAAATCTGTCAGCTGCCGTTTATGAACAAGAGTTTGTATCGGTTGCCGATATTTCAATTGTGCCACACGCATCAAGCAATTATTTGAAGATAGTGCAGGTATTGCCCATCTATATTGCAATCCAGTTGCCAAGTCGGTTATTAATGTCCAGCTTGTTCCGTTATCAGTACTGTATTCTAATAATACTGTGTCTTGCGGTTGTACACCTGTCCATTCAATGGTAGTTGTATCACCGGTTGCAAGCTGTTCATTTCCGTTTGGTTTTACGATTGCGAGGGTGCCTGTTATTTCAGGAGATGCACTCATTGTTTGCTTCATTGCAATGAGTGTAAGAATGGAGAGGATGATTGTCAGGGTTTTCATCGTTCGGTTTCCCCTTTATGATGAAACAATATGTGAATGATGAAACTTAAAGCATAAGAATCATACCAAATTATCGGTCTCAAACATACGAAATGTATTGTTATTTTTTATCTTTTTTTCCCGTACTATGTATTCACGCACTGCAGGCTTTAGGAATACACTGTCTAACGGCAGTTCCGCCAGTACCCGTGCAATGATAGATACTCTTGCTTCATACGGGGCAAGCACATTTACTACGATAATTTTTTGAGAATTCAGCACACAGTTTCCGCTTCTAAATCCGCCTTTTTCTTTTCGAATAACGAATCCGAATTGTGCCGCTATTTGTGTCAATTCTTCTAAGATTGCCGGTAATTTCATTGTTTCACCTTTTTAAGTGGTTGCCATAAACAATAGAGCATCGCAATTCCGTTTGCGAATACTGATGCAAAACCTAATCCACTTAATTTCGGGGTAAATTTTTGCATAAATAATTCAAAGAACTGCGTTGATTCCAATAAAGATCTGAAATTATAATCTTGTGTAAACAAAAGAAGCTTTACGTCTAATTGCATCTGGTATAACTCGATTGGAGATGCAAGGAAGAAGAGGGCAAATGCCATAAACAGCCATCCGTTTTCTTTCAGCCGTTTACGCAGTACTATCATCAACAGTGCAGAAGTAAACCATGTAACAGCATAACATACTGCTGTATAGAACCCTGCTAATGTAAAAATACGGATACTATAATTAATCTCACTTGGTGTAAGGAATGATTTAGTTGATAGAGTTCCCGGGGTAAAAAGGTCGTAGCCAATTGCCATGCGAACTACCGAGCCACCGAACCAAAGGACGGCACACAATACCACAATTGACATGAGTAATTTCACGCCTGTAGAAAGAGTATTCATAGAATACAAGCTAATATTAGAGAATGAGAACATTCGTGGGGATATGTCAACAACAACCACTTGTGCTGCAATACAAGGGATTGTTTCGTATGTTGATGTACAAATATAGATATTTCTTTTGATGTTGACAAGTATTCCGTCCCCTTTTCCTCGGAAACTTGCTTATCTCTATAGATTTTCGTTTAATTACAGTATATTTGTGAATGTACTGACAATCTAATTTCAATTTACTACAGAGATGTGATGGCTTGGATATATCTTTTTATAGCAGGACTTCTTGAGATTGCATGGGCAATCGGACTTAAATATAGTGAAGGTTTCTCCAAACCTATACCTAGTATCATTACAATAATTCTAATGCTGTTCTCGTTTGTTTTTTTGAGCCAAGCCCTGAAAACCATACCTGTC
>CALMMI010000319.1 GCA_937868245.1 uncultured Ignavibacteria bacterium
TTGCATCCCTATACTCTGCTTCATAATTCACTGCTAATTTTTCAATTATACTTTTAACTAAGGTAACGTCCTCATACGTGCAGAATACTCTTACCGTAGTTGTCCTGTGAACCGCCACTTTCTCACACAATTTCAACGCTTCTTGGGAAGCATCCGAATATGCTCGCGCCAAACCGCCGATTCCTAGTTTTATCCCACCGAAATAACGTGTAACTACTATGAGTATATCACTCACATCATATTTCTGGAGCATGAATAACATTGGTTTACCTGCCGAGCCGCTTGGTTCACCGTCATCTGCGGTGCGGAAGTCAAGTCCGCCGATTCCCAAACGGTATGCATAACAATTATGGCTTGCATCGTAAAATTCTGCTCTAATTTGCTCCAAAACGGTCATTGCCTGTTCTTTACTGCGAACAGGAATTGCAGTAGCAATAAACCTTGACCCCTTCACTTTTATTTCAGCACGATTTTGCACGGTAATTGTATAATAAACGTCTTGGGAAGCATTCTGAAGCATTTTTTCTCTAGTATAAGGATTATATGAAAATTGGTATTGTGTGTTATCCCACTTACGGAGGTAGTGGCGTTGTGGCTACGGAACTTGGCACATCGCTCGCAAAACGAGGACATCAGGTTCATTTCATTACCTACGCCCAACCGATGCGATTAGACAGATTTCAGGACAATATATTTTTCCATGAAGTCGAAATGCCTAATTACCCTCTCTTTGAATTTCAACTCTATTCACTCGCCCTTGCCGGCAAAATTATAGACGTGATAAAATACGAAAATCTCGACATTCTGCACGTTCATTATGCCATTCCTCATGCAATCAGCGGGTATCTAGCCAAGCAAACTCTCCAGGGTACATCAAACGTAAAATTGGTAACAACCTTGCATGGTACAGATATAACGCTTATCGGATTAGAACCGAGTTTTCTGCCGCTTGTAAAATTTTCGATTGAACAATCTGACGCTGTTACGGCAGTTTCACGGTTTCTGGCAGAGAAAACAAAGACGGGATTTAACACTGATAAGGAAATTCAGGTTATCAATAACTTTATTGATACCTCAGCATATAACCGTGATGAATGTCCGCAAATTCGTAAGAAGATTGCACCGAACGGTGAGAAAATTTTGATGCACATTTCCAATTTCCGTCCTGTGAAACGGGTTATGGATACAGTCCTTATTCTGAATGAAGTGCTTAAATCTGTTCCGGCGATTCTAGTATTGGTAGGAGACGGTCCTGACCGTGCAGAGGCGGAACGTCTGAGCCGTGAACTTGGGATAGCAGACCAAGTAAAATTTTTAGGGAAACAAAATGCCTTACCCGAAATATTATCAGCTGCCGATGTGTTTTTGCTGCCGAGCCAATCGGAGAGTTTTGGTCTTTCTGCTTTGGAAGCTATGAGTTGCGGTACTCCGGTTGTTGCTACAAGTATGGGAGGGATTCCCGAAGTTATCGTTCATGGTGAAAGCGGTTTTATTGCCGAGCTTGGGGATATCCAACGGATGGCAAAATATACGGTGGATTTACTTACCAATGATAAAAAATGGAAAATCTTTAGCCATAACGCACGGCAACGGGCTATTGATAAATTTGAGACATCGCTGATTGTGCCTCAGTATGAGGCGTTGTATGAGAGGCTGCTTGCAGAATAATAACTAAATAAAAAAATGACCTTGGAGGTTTTCGGAAACCTCCAAGGTCTTGAAATCGTACTTTCGATAAAGGCATCCTTACATTTACTTCATCGAATGCAATCCAACTTTGTTGCCTTCGGTATCGGAGAAATACGCCATAAAACCATTTGGTCCGATAGATGTTTTAGGCAAGAGTACCTTACCACCTGCATTTTCAATTTTTGAAAGGGGAGTGCTTAAATCCTCACCGCCATTCAGGTAAACAAGTGAACCGCTTGTAGATGGTTCATATCCCTCACCTTGTATAAGACATCCGCTAATCTCACCGTTTTGCATATCTGCAGGGAAGAATGCAGACCGCATTCCCATTGCTTCAAATTCGCCCATTTCAGCACCTAAAACTGTTTCGTAGAATGCTTTTGCTCTGTCGAAATCACTAACGGGGATTTCAAACCAATTGATTGAATGTGCCATAGATTGTGTAGTTTGTGAAAGAAAGATTATAGCTAAATTGCAATATAATGAAATATTCAGTTAGAAGTATAAGGATTCAATCATGACTTATCAAGAATTTTTAAAATTAGTTACAGATGTATTGGGAAAAGAATTTATTGAAAAAACAGAAGGTTATACACTTCACAGCCATTTTGATACAATTAGAGAAGGAAACTTATATATTATTGGTTTGAATCCTGGGAAAGACCCAGAAAACCCCAATAAAAAATTAATGACTATCGGAGAATCTCTTCGCCAAATAAATAGAATTAATGGGTATTTAGGTGTTTTATTAATGTGGAATAAAAAAAAAAAAAAATATGAGAAAGGTCAACATCCTATTCAAAGGAATATTAAACAGATA
>CALMMI010000320.1 GCA_937868245.1 uncultured Ignavibacteria bacterium
GGTGGTGGATAAAGCGGTCGCCTTTTTCCTAACACAGTCAACGGATATTATCCCACAATTTTTTAATGGTGAGATACTGCTCTATGTACCGCAAAAGTTTGCTAGGGATTCGATAACCGCCTATAAGAATGAACTTACAAAACAGCTCGGACAGTTCTTCGGAGCGGAAGTAATACTGAGAATTTCAGGAGGGACGGCAGCTGCTCCCGTAATGGATACAGGGTTTGAAGATAGTAAGCCTATTCCTGTGTCTGCACAAGGTATGAATCAGAATGGTGCTGAACAAGCTGCTGAACCTGCCCCTACTTCTGCGCCGGCAAAAGAGCGGTTGCCACTTGAACAGACGATTGTTGATTTATTTAATGCACGGGAAATTCCGATGGCGGGGCGGTAGGTTGTTAAATGGTAATGCTGAAATTACAACGATTGGGATTAAATTTATCTGCTGTAAACAAATGTAATATTCTTTATAAATATAAGTACAGTGTATTTACACTAAATCAAAATTCCACACACCCACAAAAAAATATGAAAATTGCTCCTCAGTTAAACTTCAAAACGAAAATTCTCTGTACAATGGGACCTGCCATTGCCACCGAAGAGAAAATCATTCAGCTTATTCAGGCGGGCGCTAGTGCATTCCGGTTGAATATGTCGCACGGAGCGTATAAACACCATTCCGAATATGTGAGTATTATTCGCTCGGCAGAGGAAAAACTTGGTATCCACGTACCAATCATAGCCGATCTTCAAGGACCTAAACTACGTGTAGCCGAGCTTGCAGAAGGTGTAATAAGTTTGGTTAACGGTAGGGAAATGTTTTTGGCAGATACAGGTGTTTTCCGTGCAAAGAAGATGGCTGTACCACCCAATGTAATCCCTGTTGAGTATCCTACCGTTGCAAAAGATGTTAAAAAAGGAGATGTAATCCTATTTGACGACGGACTTCTTAAAGTACAGGTATTAGATAGCGACGGGGTGATGGTACGTGTTCTGGTTGCAAACGGCGGACTTCTAAAATCACGTAAGGGCTTGAATCTTCCTAATATCAAGGTTAGTCAACCAGCACTTTCCACAAAAGACAAACAGGACGTTCGCTTTGCAATCGAACAGAAATGCGATTATGTTGCGCTTTCATTTGTACGGAAACCCGAGGATATTCTTCAACTTCGTAAGTTATTACAGCAGCTCAAAAGCGAAATGTGGATTATCTCCAAAATTGAAAAGCCGGAAGCACTATTAACACTTGAAGAAATTGTAAAAGTATCCGATGCTGTAATGGTTGCCCGTGGTGATTTAGGAGTGGAAATTCCGGCGGCACAAGTGCCTACTGTACAAAAAAGAATTATCTCGATGTGTAATAGATTCGGCAAGCCCGTTATTACTGCTACTCAGATGCTTGAATCCATGGTACAGAATCCGCGTCCAACCCGTGCAGAAGCTAGTGATGTAGCAAATGCCGTGATGGACGGAACAGATGTTGTGATGCTTAGTGCCGAGACCTCTGTAGGGGCATACCCTGTTGAGACTGTTTCATACATGCGAATGATATGTTCCGAAGCCGAAAGCCAACTGTTATCTGATGAAGTGCGATTACGCCATCCCGTACGTGGTCTTTCTACCAAGGAGCAGGTTACTGATTTGATTGCAGGGGCGGCAGCTCAAATAGCAGAAGATGCAAAAATATCTGCAATAGCTTCACTTTCACTTTCAGGAGAGACAGCACTGTTATTATCGCACCGCCGTCCGATTGCACCTATTATTGCCATAACGGAGCATCCTCATATTGCACGTCGTGTGGGACTTTTTTGGGGAGTTTCGGGGTTTTTGGTGAATAAAGTAAGTGCAACTGATGAAACAATTGAGAATATTAAGAAGGAACTGGTAGAACGCGGGTTCTTAGCCAGTGGTGCAAGAATAGTTATTACGATTGGTCGTCCTCTTGTAGCTCGTTCCCGTACGAATATGCTTTCGAT
>CALMMI010000321.1 GCA_937868245.1 uncultured Ignavibacteria bacterium
ACCTTTAGTCATCATCCCCGTCACTTTTCTTCAAAGTGTTGATTTCGGGGTTTGCAGAATTTACTACAGCTGCAGATCTTATTTCCGTATGGCGTATTTCACCGCCTGTTGTTCCGGTTTTTTGGGCAAAGAATAATACTATCAAACTACAAGCAAGTGTCACAAAGGATAGTGATTGAGAATATGCCTTCTGTTTCAAATTTGCCCACAATGCCACCAACGAAACAGCGCCAAGAATATATGACAAGATTGCAAAAACTTCAGCTACTTCTTCATGAGCCTTGATAAACTGTTCACTAACCCCTTGTATCTTTTCCACTATTTCCTCTGCACCTTCCCCTGTCAACATGGCTGCCACTGCACTTAAAGATCCCATAATAAAGATAGTATATGCTACACGTTTTACTATTTCCGAGCGAACAATCAAACCTCCCACAAGTATTACTAAACCCACCATCGGAAATACTATAGGTAAATGATTGAGAACTAAATGAAAATGAGCCTGATTCATAAATACACCTCAGATGAAAGTTTATAAAACCGTCCTATTTGCTCCTCAATTCACGAGAATTCCACAGAACTGCCACTGTCGTAAATCCAATAATCGAGAGCGACGAGACAGGCATGAATATCGCTGCTACAATCGGCGAAAGTGACCCCGATACTGCGAATCCGAGTCCTACTGCATTATACACAACCGATATAATAAATGCCCAAATAATTACTTGTCTGCTTTGCTTTGCAAATTTTATAAAGCCGGGAAGTTTGGTCAGTTGGTTTGCTGATAGAATTGCATCACATGCAGGTGAGAATGAGCCGGTTTGTTCGCTGACCGCAATGCCAACATCACTTTGCTGTAAAGCTCCTGCATCATTCAATCCGTCACCAACCATCGCTACTGCTTTCCCTTGATACTGCAACTCTTTCACAAATTCCAATTTATCCTCAGGTGATTGCGAGAACAGCATGGTTACATCTTCGCCAAAAAGAGTTAGAAGCTCATTTCTTTCATGACTATTGTCACCGGAAAGCACCAGCAATTCAAACTTTTGTTTTAATTCGGCAAATAAGTCCTTCAAACCGTCACGGAATGTATTGGCAACCTCGAAACATCCTTTGAATTGATTGTCGATTGCAACAAATACAGCAGAGGAATTACTTTTTTTGATTAGAACATCTTTACATTTTCCACTGATAAAAAGACTTGAACCTGCCATAACAGTCCTCCCGTCGATAACGGCTTCCACACCAAAACCGGCAAATTCTCTGAATTTTTGCATTATAAGGGCATCTTGTTGGGGCATTTCGGCTGCAATGCTCCTGCTAAGGGGGTGGGTGGAATTACGAAGACAAGTTTGGCTTAGCCGTTGCTCTTCGAAGGTAAGTATTTTTCCTGAGTAAGTGATTCTGCTTTTATGTGGCTCTGTAAGAGTTCCGGTCTTATCAAAAACGATTGCATTTAGTTTTGCCAAATCCAAAACAACAGAAGCATTTCTGAGATAAAAGTCAGATTTACCGAAAACTGTTAGTGACCAGCCGAGTGCAAACGGTGTGGCAAGGGTTAACGCACAGGGGCAGGCGATGATAAGCACTGAAGTAAATGCATTAAGAGCAACTGCAGGATTAGTTGGCAACCAATAAAGACCGGCTAATACGGCAATTGCAATTGTGACAATAGTAAACCATTTTCCAAATACGCTGTTTACTTCCAGAAGTGTAGATTTTTTTTCTTTCTTAAATATATCTTTATTCCACAAACGGGTTAGATACCCCTGTGAACATTCTTTGGTACATTGAATCTCAACAATAGCCCCTACTGTTTTTCCACCTGCGAAAATTTCGTTGCCTCTAAACACTTCAATTGGTTCTGCCTCACCTGTTACGAAACTATAATCTACAAGCCCTATTTCCGAAAGCAACACGCCATCGGCAGGAATAATTTCGTTATTTCGCACTAAAAAAACATCCCCCACTTTTAGTGATGAGACGGGGATTGATTTCTCACCTTCGGGATACTTCAGCAGGACAGATAACGGGAAATATGATTTGTAATTCCTGTCGAACGCAAGTGTTTCAAATGTCTTTTTTTGAAACAGCTTACCGATAAGCAGGAAGAATACTAGTCCAGTAAATGAATCCATAAACCCGCTTCCGGCTCCAGTTAGAATATCCACAACACTTCGGATATATAAAGCCAGAATGCCGAGTGCAATCGGCACATCTATCATCATCGTCCGTTTGCTGATACTGTACCACGAAGAAATGAAATAATCCCTTGCACTATATATAAGGACAGGAGTTGCAAGAATTATGTTGAGTATTCCAAAAAACCAACGTAAGTTTGTATCAAGGTTATATCCAAACGAGAGGTATTCCGGGAAGCTGAGCATCATCGAATTACCAAAGGCAAATCCCGCAAGCCCGAGTTTGAGATATAAATCACGTTGACGGTTATCTTTTTGAGGTTTATCAAGAGTACTCAAGCGGATTTCCGGCTCATAGCCGATTTTAGCAAGTAATTCTACAACACCCCTCAAGCGTATCCGTCTGTTATCGAAGGAAACTGTAACTTCCTTACGAAGAAAGTTAACTTCCGAGGCAATAATCCCGTCATTGAGTTTATATAATTTTTCGAGTAACCACAGGCAAGAGGTACAGTGCATTTGTGGTAAGTAAAATGTAGTTTTACTTACAGAATTTCGTGTAAAATCTATAAGTTGGCGTTCAATTTCAGGTGAATCCAGATAGTCGAAGCGAGGGGCATT
>CALMMI010000322.1 GCA_937868245.1 uncultured Ignavibacteria bacterium
AAAGGGGATGGCATTTATCAAAGTATTGACAAAGGCTTGAATTGGGCAAGTTTTAGTGCAGGACTTAAAGAAAGGACAGTACATTCTATGGCTGTATTAGGGACAACTGTAATTGCCGGTACCGACTATGGTCTTTACCGTTATTTGGACAAAGATAAAGTATGGAAGCAGATTTCCATCGGTCAGCCGGCAAAGTCTCAAGCGCTCACTGTTATCGGGACTACACTATATGGAGGTGGTGGTGGAGGTGTTTCTGTGACTACAGATTATGGTGAGACTTGGACCAAAATAGGGCTTGAAAAGCAAAATATCACCATTCTCTATGCTGTCGGAACAATTCTTTATGCGTGTGATAGTGATAAATATATGTATGTAAGTTCTGATTATGGATTAACTTGGACAAAAACCGGAATGCCGCGTGTCGAAGTTAAATCCTTTGTTGGAAATGAAAAAGCTCTTTTCATTGCTACAAAAGGTTCAGGGGTATATCAAAGTACCGATATGGGTAATACATGGACTCAAATGAACAATGGAATGTTTAGCATGGATATAAATGCTATTGTACTGAATGGAAATACTCTCTTTGCTGGGGCAGATGGAACCAGTATGTGGATGTATGAAAACGCAGTTTCCGTTTCAGAACCACAAAATCCTAAAGAAAATTTATCTGCTTCTCAATTAGCAGTTTACCCAAACCCTGCAAATTCATCGATTACCATAAACAGAAGTAACTCTCAATTTACAGAAAATTCAGAGGTTAGATATTCAATAAGTAGCATGGTAGGTTCTAAAATCATCGAAACAGAATCTTCACTTGAATCGTTGTCAATTCCTCTTAAAGGAATTCCATCTGGTGTATATTTACTATCGGCTACTCAAGGAACAAAACAAGTTTCATCAACCTTCGTTGTCTTAAAGCAAGATTAAATATAATAGCAATATTTCAAAGGGTTTGCATCGCTATGCAAACCCTTTTTTATGTTTGAACACTATTGTCAATCCGTTTCATTACCAATTTTTCACTTGACTCTCCCTCCCCAAATTCCGTAATTTTGTAAATAAAAATTATTAGCACTCTACAATAGAGAGTGCTAATAATCGTTGATGCAACGATAAAATCTACATTTATTCTCTTCAGTTTTTTATTAAATTATTCAATAGGAGTATAGCAATATGACAGTTACCCCTTTGCACGACCGCGTACTTGTACGCCCTTCGCAACCGGAATCAGTTACAGCAGGCGGTATTATTATCCCTGATACAGCGCAAGAAAAATCAATGCGCGGTGAAATAGTAGCAGCAGGACCGGGCAAAACTACCGAAGACGGAAAAGTTATCCACCTCCAAGTAAAAGTTGGAGACAATGTATTGTACGGCAAATACGCAGGTTCTGAAATCAGCGTAAACGGCGAAGATTTGCTCTTGATGCGCGAAAGCGACATTCTTGCAACTGTTTCAATGTAATTGAAATAGATAACTAAAATTAAAAAATATATTCATACTTATTAAAGGAAGAAATTACAATGGCTTCAAAAGTTATAACATTCGAAGTGGAAGCACGCACAGCCCTCAAGCGTGGTGTTGACCAACTTGCAAATGCAGTGAAAGTTACTCTCGGACCTAAAGGTCGTAACGTTATCATTGATAAAAAATTCGGTTCACCGACAATCACTAAAGACGGTGTTACCGTTGCCAAAGAAATTGATTTGGAAGATCCGATTGAAAACCTCGGCGCGCAACTCGTTAAAGAAGTTGCTTCCAAAACCAGCGATGCAGCCGGTGATGGAACAACAACTGCAACAGTTCTTGCGCAGTCAATCGTTAACGAAGGTCTTAAGAACGTAACTGCAGGTGCAAATCCAATGGATTTGAAACGCGGAATTGACCTTGCCGTAAAAGCTATCACAGCACGTCTTCAAGAAATGAGCCGCAAGGTAACAAGCCAAAAAGAAATTGCACAAGTTGGTACAATCTCAGCAAATAACGATGAAACTATCGGTAATTTGATTGCAGAAGCAATGGAAAAAGTTGGCAAAGACGGCGTTATCACCGTAGAAGAAGCTCGCGGAACAGAAACAACAATGGATGTGGTAGAAGGTATGCAATTCGACAGAGGTTACCTCTCTCCATATTTCGTTACCGACGCTGAAACAATGGAAGTTGTTATGGAAAATCCATATATCCTTATCCATGACAAGAAAATCACAGCAATCAAAGATCTTCTCCCAATCCTCGAAAAATCAGCTCAATCAGGTCGCGGCTTGGTTGTTATCGCTGAGGACATCGAAGGTGAAGCACTTGCAACTCTTGTTGTAAACAAACTTCGTGGAACACTCCGCATTGCAGCTGTTAAAGCTCCGGGCTTCGGCGACCGTCGCAAAGCGATGCTCGAAGACTTGGCAGTACTTACAGGCGGAACAGTTATCAGCGAAGAAAAAGGTTTTAAATTGGAAAGCGCAACTTTAGCTTACCTCGGTACAGCTAAGAAAGTAACAATTGACAAAGACAACACAACAATCGTTGAAGGCGCAGGCAAAACAGACGACATCAAAAAACGCGTAAACGAAATCAAAGCGCAAGTTGAAAAAACAACAAGCGATTACGATAAGGAAAAACTTCAAGAACGTCTTGCTAAACTTTCGGGCGGCGTTGCCGTTCTCAAAATCGGTGCTTCTACCGAAGTTGAAATGAAAGAAAAGAAAGCACGTGTTGAAGATGCTCTTCACGCAACTCGCGCTGCGGTTGAAGAAGGTATTGTGCCTGGTGGTGGTGTTGCTTATCTCCGTGCAGTAAGTGCATTGGATGATCTAAAAGGCGAAAACCACGATCAACAAACAGGTATCGCGATTATCCGTCGTGCAATCGAAGAACCGATTCGCCAGATTACTGCAAACGCAGGTCTTGAGTCTTCGGTTATCGTTAATAACATCAAGGCAGGTACAGGTTCTTACGGCTTCAATGCTCGCACTGAAGTATATGAAGATCTTATCGTAGCAGGTGTTATTGATCCAACTAAAGTTTCTCGTGTAGCTCTCGAAAACGCTGCTTCGGTAGCAAGCTTGCTCCTTACAACAGAAGCAACTATCGTAGAAAGACCTGAAGAAAACAAAGGTATGGCCGGTGGAATGCCACATGGTCATGGTGGAATGGATTATTAATCCAAACTTGCCTCGGCAAAATATACAATCCCGCTTTGGAGAAATCCAGAGCGGGATTTTTTTTTAGACTACTCCAATACCTACCAGTAAATTTTATACACTTGTCACACTGAGCCCGTCGAAGTGTCTAAATACTTACCAAATTATGTATTAAAAAATGAGGTCAAGACAGTGCTAAACCTGACTTTAGATACTTACCATATTTCGGTAGTATGAGGTTCGTCTCAAAGTGAAATCATTGTAAATCAACATCTTGACGTTCAAAAGGATTTGTTTTGAATGTCAGGTGTAGCGTCTGACTTGACTGAAATGTGAGCTATGCCTTGTTCTGTATATACCCAGTCTCCA
>CALMMI010000323.1 GCA_937868245.1 uncultured Ignavibacteria bacterium
CCGCATTATCAACCTTGGTCCGGTTATTAATCACAAGGGTTTGGATTATGCACCAACTATCAGTGCGGACGGTAAAACACTCTATTATGTTTCTAACAGAAAAGGTAGCCGCTTAACAGCCGATAAAGATCCTTCTCACGATTTCTGGGCTGCCAAAAAAAATAATGACCTTGACACTGTATTCTTCCAGCCGTTCAATATTGATACTTCAAAAGAATTGGGTAATCTTGGTGTAAATACTCAATTGAACGAAGGTGCTGCTTCCATTGCAGCCGATAAACAAACCCTTATCTTTACAGGTTGTAACCGTGCCGATGGTTTGGGTGATTGCGACTTGTACATAACTGAAATTGACGGTGATAAATGGGGGAAACCTAAAAACTTAGGTCGTAAGGTGAATTCCGAATGGTGGGATTCACAACCTGCTATCTCTCCTGACAAGAGCAGAATTTACTTCTGTTCTAACCGTCCCGGTCCGAATGGCTCGGAGAATTTTGATATTTGGTACACAGATTACGATTTCGACACTGAAGAGTGGAAAACGGCTGTAAATGCCGGACCTTCCATCAACACCGACGGTGTTGAAAACTCTCCGTTTATTGCTGCCGATAACGCTACATTGTTCTTTGCTTCCGATGGTCACAAGCCAAACTTAGGCGGAACAGACTTCTATGTAACACACCTTGAAAATAAATCATGGACTAAACCTCAGAACTTGGAAGCTCCAATTAACACTCCACAGAATGAGCAGTTCATTACATTGTCTGCTTCCGGTCGTGTGTTGTATTTCTCTTCAACACGTTCTGACATTGCAGGTTATCAAGGTAGTTTGGATATTTTTATGGCATTCGTTCCATCGTTCTTCCGTTCAACTATCGTAAAGGGAGTTGTGCTTGACGAATGTACCAATGCAAACATACCTGCGTATATCAGCATAAGAAATCCTGTTACGAACACATTCTATTATGACACACTTGCAACCGGTGGAAAAACAGAATTTGAAATGGTTGTGCTTCCTGCAGACTATGGTAATCCTAAAGATTCAATCAAAGAGGTTAAGTTTGAAATAACAGCCTCGAATGCAACTTATGGAAAAACTACACAAGTTGTAACGGTTACAAAACCTGAGCAAACCAAAAACAGAGAAGATGCAGGAAAACCAATCGAAGTTCGTGTAGAATTGAAACTTGGTCAACGTCCGGTGATTGGTGCTGAAATGGCGTTTGCTGATTATATTACACGTGTTTCAGCTAGACAACCTGAACTTTCAGGATGGAAGGGATTAGTAATGGAAGAAGTTGCAAAGATTGACCTTTATCCATTATTAAATTATGTATTCTTTGATGAAGGTTCAGGAGTGATTCCTAAACGATATGTACTCTTTACATCTCCAGCCCCTACTGCATCTTTCTCTGATGAAAGAATACCCGGAGGAACTCTAGATAAATATTATCAAGTTTTGAATATTTTTGGGTATCGGATGATTAAACATCCTACTGTTAAGGTTCAAATAGTAGGTAATAATGATAACACTACTGCCAGCGAAAAATCGCTTGATTTATCAAAACAACGTGCACAAGTTGTATATGATTATCTCAAGAACGTATGGAATATCAGCCCTGACAGAATGAGCATGGACGCCCGTGCATTACCAAAAACTCCTTCAACTACCAGTGATAAGGATCCACAAAGCAAGGCATTGTCAATTATTGAAAATCGACGGGCAGAACTCTGGTTCAGTGGTGAGCCTGAAGAAGTATGGCAAGTTATGAGACCTATTTTGGACAATGATCCAAAGATTCTACCTTCTCCTGAAACAATGAATTTTACCATGAAAAACGGTATTGAAGAAGATCTTGTGGCATCTCGTAGGATTGAAGTAAAGCGTGGAGATAAACCATGGAACACACTTACAAATGTAGGTGTTAAAGAACCATCATTTACATGGGATTGGAAGAATAAAGCAGCTGATGAACTAAGCGAATCAGTAACAGAAGAAACTCCTTTTAGTGCAAGATTAATTATTACAAGTAAAAATGGCACAGAATGTATTTCTGATCCTGTTATCGTTAAAGTAAAAATCGTCAAGAACGAACCAGGGCGCAAAATTGATATTATTGGTGCAGAAACAAGAGAAACATATAATTTGATTCTCTTCCCATTTGACCGTTTTGATGCAGGTCCATTCAACGAACGTATCCTGAAAGAATATGTTTATCCTCGCTGTATGGCAAAGAGTAAAATTATTGTAGAAGGACATACAGATATCGTTGGTATGTTCGATCACAATGCAAAGCTTTCTGGAAAGCGTGCAGGAACTGTTGAGCTAGGTGTGAAAAGCTTTACAAAAGGTCAGTTTGAATCTCTT
>CALMMI010000324.1 GCA_937868245.1 uncultured Ignavibacteria bacterium
CTGCTGCTTCCATATCTCCTCCGAATGAAATTGCATCCATAAGAGGCTCAGTTGATTGAGCGGTTTGTGCAACCTTCCATGAATTTGTATGAGATGTATTCAATCGTTTATACATCGTAAAAACGGATGGATTACCGGCATCAGCAGCTGTAATTTTTCCTACCCGGGAGAATTGGATACTGTCGATACCAACCGAAGTGACAGGATTCCCCTTTTCGTTCCATCCGCGAATCATCCACCAAGAGCGACCAAGGCTGTTTGAAGCAGGCATTGAATCCGGCATTGTGCTGAATCGATATGCGGCAATTTCAGAAGCAATCGTTGGTTTTAGGAAAAGGGTGATTCCCGTTGTTGGGAAATTCATTTTTCCTTCGGTGGCAGCTAATCTTGAAGTAACTCCCCGTCCGATTGGTGCGGTTGACGCAATGTGTGTACCACCTCCATTGGCAGCATGTGCTGTACCGAAACTTCGGTCGAATATTGTGTTTTCCTGAGCTTCATTGAATTGATAATAAGCAACAGGACTTTCATCGGCTTTTTCACCACGAATCAAATGCATTTGCTCGCGAATTTCATTTTGAGATAAAGCACGGTTATACACTTTCAATTCTTCAATTTCACCTCTGAAATTCCCGCCTTGTCCCGGCAGTCCTCCGCCTATTTCAAATGGAGTGTGAGATAAATCGAATCCTGCAAAATTTCCTTTATATTCCCATTTTTCTCCGTCTCTATAAAGAGTGGCTTTCACTGAATCTATAGTGATAGCTACATGTGTCCATTGATTAATAGGCAGATCAAATGGCGATGTCAATTGATAGGGAACATCCCGCCAATAGAACGTAAGGTTTGTATTAGGTCTGTATCCCTGGAATGAGAACCCGAATGAAAATCCTATATTGCTATTCCAATTCGAGAGTATCTGTGAAAACGATTGTTGAATTGTATCGAGTTTTACCCACATACTTACCGTGAAAGCAGTTGCTCCTGCAAGTGCGGGTATTGAATCGATACGTCCAACATCATTATTCTTTGATAGCGACAGAGCTTGCCCCGGAATCCACTCAGGTTCGCACACACTTGGAAGGACATTGATAAAATTATCGACAAGTTTGCTGTTGCTTGTTCCGTTTGTATTATTTACAGTAAGGGTAGCTGCGTACACACCCGGTTTGTCGTAAACTACACGAGGATTACGAACACTCGGCGAACTTACATAACTTGCCCCCAGGAATTTCCAGAGGTACGTTGCACCTGTTTTATTCAATACAGAATAGTCGGTAAATTGAATCGTATCCCGCGAACATTGGCTTACCGAGCGGTCAGCCATAGGCTGAGCCAATGGGTTCGATTGTTCGAATAACGGTGCATCCCATACACCCATGCTTGTACCCATACGTAACCTTCCATCTCGATAGAAACACTTCATTCCCCGTATGGTGAGCGCAACCGGAAGTCCATCGCTATACGACTGCCAATCCGCCATAGATGCGTTACGATAGAATATTTTTCCACCATCACATGCTAAATACACACCACCATCTGTTCCCATTTGATGGATTATATCGCTTGAGGTTGATTTACCGATTGTAGGTGTCGTCAAGTTCTGCCATGTCTTTCCTCCATCGGTGGTTTTGAATACTTTATTCGCAGCACTCCCTGCCCTGTATGCTACCCACAGTTCATTTTCATTTGTGCCCGATACCGTAATTTGCGATACCCGTCGTTCTCCCCCACTTGTATTTTCAGGATTTGCACATGCAGTCCACGTTTTACCTCCATCTTCAGTTCTCCATATTTTACCGTCGTATAAAGTGTTAGAACGTTGGGTAATATACATTACATTTGGGTTGCTTCTCGATATTTCAATATGCTCGATTACTGCATCTTTATCAGTAGTTGCAAAGATTGAATCAAATTTTGCACCGCCATTCTCACTTTTCCAGAGAGTTGCACCACTACCTAACCATACGACATTGCTATAGCGCGGGTCCCAGACCATGTCGCTGTATTCCATCAGATAATAACTTTCATTCGGGTATTTACTCATGGCAATGGAAGTCACCTTCCCATCTGATGTTGATGGGACTCTATACCCTCCTATATCTGAGAAATAACACGTTCGTGCATCGGCAGGGTTAATATATCCTGTTGCTGCCTCCCCACCTCCCATACGCAGGAAAGTACTTTGGTAGTTTTCATGTCGGACTGTGTTTCCGTTATGATAACGCCCACCGACCACAACGTCTTCATTCCACCCTTGGTCAAAGCCCCAAAAATCTGATCCGAATATTCCTTTAACGCGGGCATCGGCGTTCTTGGTGTCTGTGAAAAAATCAGATGAATAGGTTATTCCGCCGTCGGTAGCAATCCAAGTATCGTTTCCTATTGCCTTCATTTCCTGAATATCAGGGTGTATTGGGAATGGTCCCGAATATCCACCGGTTTCAGCGAAAGTAACTCCGCCGTCGGTAGATTTATAGCCGGTCGTTGTTGCCACAATAACGTCGTTCGGGTTTGTCTGTGAAACGACAATACTCATGTCATAATATCCCTGACCGTTATTCACTTTTAGTTGATTTGTTCCACCTTTTGCTGTCACAATCCAATTTTCTCCTCCATCATCTGATCGAAGAACTCTTGGCAAACTATCAGAAAGAAGGAGTGCATAGATTTTCTTACTGTCAGCAGTTGTAATACCAAGTCTTCCTTCACCACCTTTGAGTCCTGTTACCCACCCGTTTGTTCTTGCTGTAAAGGTTGCACCGTCATCAGTGGATTTCCATAACTCATAGAAATTTGTGATCTTATTTTGCTTCAGAACAACAATTTCATTGGGTGTATTATTCAGAATCTCAATATCAGTTATAACATCGGTTAGTACTTGTTTCCACGTTACACCGGCATCTGTACTTCTAAATAAACCTTGTGTTGTTCCCGCGAGGTAAAGATTCGGATTAGCGTAGCATATTTCAATATCATGCACCCACATATCGTTTTTCTGAAAAATAGTTACCCAGGTTACCCCGCCATCAGTGGTTTTACGAATCGCATTGTCTGTACCGAGAATAAATATAGCAGGGTCGGTTGGGTGTATGCTGATTGCTTCTGTACCGAGCAGATAATTTGCACCGATTTGTTCCCATGATTTCCCTTTGTTGGTAGTGCGGAATATACCACCCGGCTCCGTACCAACGACAAGGATATTGGGATTGGAACGTGAAACATCGAATCCATATATATTTGCCTGCCATGGGCTTACAGTTTGAACTGCAACGTCGCTTTTCAACCATCGGGTTTCCATATCAAACGGTTGCCATACGGTGGATGCAATGCCGGGCTTTTTTGCTGAAGAAGTTTGCTCTCTGCTTGTGCGCCAAGCATTCATTTCTACAGCAGTATTCGGCGTGTGAACTATACCATCTGTACCAATAAACGGAAGTGAGGCAGCACGCCACCGTTTGTACAAGCGCGTATATGCGTTTTTCTCGAATGTATGAGTTTGATAATATTCTTTGTAAGCCTTTTCCAGCTCAATAACATTTACAGGCTTTTTATATAAAAGCTTTGCCCATGATGGCATGGAATCAGTTTGAGGAGGAATTAGAGTAGGGTCGAGCGAATATTGCGCTTGTGCGGAGCTAACCATTACAAGAAGCACACTAACCAATAGGGTAAAGGAACGGGTCATAATTGTTTTGGAACTATGGAACAAGCTGAGTTGCTGTGCAAATTTATCAAAAATAATTCCGACGGTAATGCAAATTTTAAAAGTCTATGGAAATAAGATAAATTACAACTTTCATTGAATCGGATCTACACTTCTAAAAATACGATTGGATACGTTTTACAAACCCCGAATTCACATTTCCAAAGTTTGATGCCAATTCTTAGCTAAGTTTTTCGTATTTTTGCGCTTATGTACAGATTTTATTATTATTTCTAAGGATTTATGAGTAGTACGACTCGCCCAGATATTCGGAATATCGCTATCATTGCCCACGTGGATCACGGCAAAACCACCCTTGTTGACCATCTTTTACGACAATCCGGTACTTTCCGCGAAAACCAAGTGGTTGCAGAACGTATCATGGATTCCAATGACCTTGAACGCGAAAAAGGCATTACCATCATGGCTAAAAACGCCTCCGTACATTGGAAAGGCACAAAAATTAATATTGTAGATACTCCCGGTCACTCTGATTTTGGTGGTGAAGTAGAGCGTATTTTGAGTATGGTAAGCGGTGTGTTGCTGCTTGTGGATGCTGCAGAAGGTCCATTGCCCCAAACACGTTTTGTTCTTAAGAAGGCATTGGAGTTACACCTTGTTCCAATCGTTGTTATCAATAAAATCGACCGTTCGGATGCCAGACCTGAAGAAGTATTGGATGAAATCCTTGATCTATTCATTGCTCTTGGTGCTGATTACGACCAATTGCATTTCCCTGTTATATATGCAATTTCAAAGCAAGGTATTGCAAGACGCTCATTGGTAGATGATTCAATGACACTTGCCCCGCTTTTTGAAACGATTATTGACACGATTCCCGGTCCGAAATATGACATGGAAAACCCATTCCAAATGATCATTACAGCTCTCGGTTGGAGTGATTATGTAGGTCGTATTGCTATCGGACGTATCCATTCAGGTAGAGTTCAAGTGGGAGATTCCGTAGTTCTGATTCATCTTGACGGTTCGAAAGAACAACAAAAGATTACAAAAATGTACTCCTACGAAGGTGTGAATCAAATGCCTATCGAGAGTGCTGAATCAGGTGAAATTATCGCACTTTCAGGTTTTGAGAATGTATATATCAGTGAAACGATTTCCGACTCATCAAATCCTGTGGCACTACCGTATGTAAATATCGAAGAGCCGACAATTGCGATGTATTTCTGTGTGAATACCTCTCCATTTGCCGGACGCGAAGGCAAGCACGTTACCACACCGAAACTTCGTGACCGTCTCTACCGCGAGCTTCGTATGAACGTTGCTCTCCGTGTAGAAGATACAGACCAAGCGGATGTATTCAAAGTATCCGGTCGTGGTGAATTACAGTTAGCAATCCTTATCGAAACAATGCGCCGTGAAGGCTATGAGTTTGCGGTTTCAAAACCGGAAGTTCTTATGAAACGCGACGAGAATGGTGCGCTTCTTGAACCGATTGAACACGTACTTGTAGATGTTCCCGATAAACACGTAGGTACAGTTATTGAAATTCTCGGAAGACGTAAAGGCGAAATGGTAAATATGACACCACAAGGTGATATTATCCGTGCTGAGTTCTATGTGCCTGCACGTGGATTGATCGGTTTCCGTACAGAGTTCCTTACTTCAACTCGCGGTGAAGGTATCATCCACCATACGTTCCATGATTTTATGCCGTACAAGGGCTTAATCAGCGGACGTACAAAGGGTTCGATGGTTTCTATGGAAAACGGAACTGCTACAGGATATTCACTCGAAAGTGTTCAGGAACGCGGAGTATTGTTTATTGATCCGGGTATGGAAATTTACGAAGGAATGGTTGTAGGCGAAAATGCCCGCGAGGAAGACATTCAAGTAAATCCTTGCCGTGCAAAACACCTTACAAACATGCGTGCTTCCGGTTCGGATGGTATTATTAAACTTGAAACACCACGCAAAATGAGTTTGGAGCAATATATCGAGTTTATCGAAGATGATGAACTACTCGAAGTATCTCCGGTTTCAATTCGTGTCCGTAAGAAAATCCTTGATACAAATATGCGCCTTCGCGCTCAGAAAAAGCAAAAAGCACTTGATGAAGTTTGATAGGTTTTTGAATGTTTTATGAAATAAAAATGGACGGTAACATTAGATTGTTACCGTCCATTTTTTTTGTTTCCTAAGATTCTCCTGAGTCTTTCTTTTTTTAACGTAAAGGGCGCAAAGGAACGCAAACGTTTTCTGCTCCGATAGGAGCGGCATAGTAATAGTTGCAAGAACACAAAGAAATTTCAAGCACCATCGGAGCGACATAGTAATAGAAACAGTGCGACAAGAAATCTCAAGCTCCATCGGGAGCGGCATATTCTTTATGTCGCTCCGATGGAGGTTTGTTGTTTTGGGGTTATATTTCGATTACTATGAATCCCCTATTTAAGTTCTTTTAACACATCTTGAACGAGTTGTTTATATTCAGCTCTGATACTAAAATTATCTTTTTCCCATTCATAATTTGGATATTCAAAACTAATAATTTGCCTTAAATAATCATTATATTTGAAACCTAATTGGCTTGAGATAAGTGCTAAGAAATAACCTGCCTGACTTTCATTCGGTGCAGCTTCCATTTTTACAAATTCTTTTCTCATTTGTTCTCTAGTTACCTTTCCATGTTTAATCAAAATAGGTAAGAAGTAATCACGCATTCTTTTTGATGAATATAGATTACTTGAAAGGTATTTTTTAAATAGTTCTTTTAGGTTAATCTCATCATAAGTACCAGGTTCATTTGACATTTCAATAACAAATTTTTTCTTATTTACTTTTTCAATCTCTACTTCTTCAGGAATAATTACAGTTCGTGAAAGTAATTCATCCCCACTTTTTGTCTTAGAATAATGCAAAACAATTGCATTTATGCCTAAATTATACTTTTCGGAAAGCCATTCTATCATTCTATGTAAAGACTCTTCGACAGCAAAACCAACCAACAAAAGTCGTTGCGCTTGATTAACAGCAACATCTTCAAAATTTGTATC
>CALMMI010000325.1 GCA_937868245.1 uncultured Ignavibacteria bacterium
CGAAGTTAAAGCTGGGACTCATAATACCATTGGTGGTGGTCAAACTAATGAAGTAACAGTTGGTACACATAATTTCATAGGTGGAGGCTCTGATAATAAAGTAATTGCCGGAACACATAATGCAATATTGGGTGGAACAGGCAATACAGTAACCGCAGGTGTATCAAATGCAATTTTAGGAGGAAGTAATAATAGTGTTGTAGGTGGGGCTTCTTTTGCACTTGGAACAAACTGTTCGTCGGCAGCAGGTGGATTTGCTGTTGGTACAAGTGCGTCCGCTGCAGCTGGTGAATATAGTGCTACATATCCAACAGGCTTCCGTTATTCAACTACCGGGTATGAAAATCATACCGTTGGCGGTGCAGTAAACTATGATGTTACCGGAGCTATTGATATTACTGCCGGAGCAGCAACCAATATGACATCAGGTGGTAACACTACCATTAGTGCACCTACAATCAATCTGACGGGAAATGTGGTTATTACAGGTACTCTTACTGTAAGCGGTACAGGTACTTTTAACGGAGCAGCAGTTGTTAATGGAGCAACGTCACTTAATGGTGCTGTGACTACATTAGGAGCTGCAAGTGGACTTGCAAATGCCGGTGGACCTGTAACAGGGGTGTTGGTAATTGCATCCGATGAAACTATTAAAGAAAACATCTACCGTCAAGAGCCGGAACAGTTTTTATCCAAAATCCGTTCTATTGATATTTCTTCGTGGAATTATAGTAGAGATTTGAATAAATCCAGACATTATGGAATTATGGCACAAGATTTCTATTCCGCATTCGGCAGAGACGGTGTAGGGACGATAGGAAATGACACAACAATTAATCTTATTGACATGCACGGTGTAGAAATGCTTATGCTTAAAGGATTGGAAAAACGTACAGCAGAGCTAAAAGATGAAAATGTAAAACTTCAAAGTGAAGTTGCAGAACTAAAGGCAAATAACAAACTTCTTGCTTCAAAAGTTGATGAATTGAGCGAGCTTAAATCCCGACTCACAGCAATCGAAGCAACGATTGATATTCAAAAAACAACAAACGTAAAAATGAAGAAGAAATCTACGAAAAACGGGCGGACAGTAAGTGCTCGTTAACATGTGATTCTTTTTAACTAAATTCAGAAAGTGTATAAGAGCTGAAGTAATCACTTCAGCTCTTAATACATTATTTTCCAACAACAATACAAATATTTTTCTGAGTGTATTACTATTGTTCAAACTAAAATTTCTTATGGTGTTTTTACGTGCTTTTTAGGTTAAGTTTGTGTTAATCATTAACTTTTGAAGTAGATACTTAAACTTGAAACAGACAGTTATTTTATTAATTTTATATAAGGATTCTTTATGAAATCTTTTTTTCAGTTTTGGGCAGGTGCGATGTTGGTGGTCGGTCTGAATACCGCATCAGCGCAGATGCCTCGCAATTTTACTGTTCAGGGTGTGATAACGGACAGCAGCTCCAAACCCGTAGCTGACGGTATGCATACGATTGTTGTTTCTCTTTATGATAAACAATCGGGTGGAATTGCTCTTCATACTGAAGAATTTACTGTTCCAATTTCGAAGGGGTTGTTCAACCTTACACTTGGAACAGAAAAACCATTGTCAAAAAGTATAGTATTTGATAAACAATACTATGTAGGAATCAGCTACGACCGTAAACCGGAAGTAACCAGAATTCCTCTTAGTTCTGTGCCGTATGCACTTATGACGGAAAATGTGCCTGACGGAAGTATCACCACAAATAAAATTGCCGACGGAAGTATCACTACTAATAAAATACAGGATGGAAGTATAACATTAGATAAACTTTCGGTAGAATTACGAAGCGAAACAAAAACAAGCAAAGGACTTGCTAACGCTGCAACCGGAGCATTTGCATTTATTGGCGGCGGGGATGCCGTGCATCCCGGAGCCATGGGTCA
>CALMMI010000326.1 GCA_937868245.1 uncultured Ignavibacteria bacterium
GCAGCAACAGGTGAACAGGCATTTGGAGAATTATACAAGCGATATTCCCGAAAATTGTATCTCTACTGTACAAAAGTAACGGGCAACCGTCAGGACGCTCACGACCTATTTCAGGAAGCATGGATAAAGTTCCATACTGCCTCCACCACTACTCAAACATGTGTTGATAATGTTGCAGGTTATCTCTTCCGGATCACAAGGAATCTACACTTAAACAAGAAAAATGAGCGTCATATTGATACTATTACCTACGAAGATGTTTATTCAGGTGCGCAAACCAGTCAGATTCAACAGATAGAGCAACACGAAGTGGAACACATGCTCGAGCGCGCACTTGAATTGCTGGACGATGACTACCGCGAGGCATACATCATGCATGAACTTGAAGATATGCCCTACGATGAAATTTCGGCAATTACCGGTTCTACGGTAGCAGCACTCAAAAATCGAGTTTGGCGGGCAAGGAAACATATCCGAACGTATCTTGCACCTTTGCTTTCTTCTTCATAAAAATTGCACTCTCTTTTTCACAGACTTTCATTTCAATCAGACAATATCCATCGGTTTTATTCTTTAGACTATTATGAATTACAACGAACTTCTCAATCAATACTTAGACGGGACGCTTACAGAAGCGGAACAACAAGTATTTTTTTCTGCTCTTGCCGACAATGTGGCATTCAGGCAGGAATTTAATGATGAAATGCTCGTAAGAACAGCTGTTCAAACTAGCATTTTAGCCGAAGCACCGCCTGCAGCACTTACCAATGCAGTCTTTTCTGCCGTTGGATATTCGTCAGGCAGTGGAGCTGCAGTACCAACCGGAGTTGTAATTCCTACTTCTGGTTTGATTAAATTCGGCGGGTATCTTCTTAGTTTTGCAGCAGGATGTATTGCCATTTGGTTGTGGAATCCATGGGGTAACGGTTCGGGAAATCTTCAAAATTCGTTAACCAATTCTGCTCAAGTTCAAAATCAACAGTTTACCAATAACAATAACACTACACGTAATACTCCATTACAACTTGCGCAATCTGCTCCCGTTACAGCTTATCAAAATGGGCAGCAGTACAATAACAATCCTTTAAGGAGCAGCAGTGAAGCTGATGCTATACGTGACATGGCAACAAAGAAAAAGAATTTTGGCAACAATAGAAACAACTCATTTGATTTACCAAATAGCTCTTTCAACAATACCAGTAGAAGTAATGACAATCTGATAGCCCCAAATACAGCAATCGTAAATCAAAAGAATAAACCGGATAATGAACAGCAATTGTCGCAAAACAAGACTGTTCAACCGGATAATAGTATTTCAACTCCTAATAAGATAAATATCAGTTCAGCCGCTCAGGAAGTAAATTCCCAAGATTCATACAGCTCACAAAAACAGCCGAAAATTCTTCAGGAATTACAGGAGCAAACTACACCCTCAGAAAATAAGTTCATGGTTTCTTTACGATCGTTGCAAACGTTTGCAACAGCTGAAGATATCGGTACAAATAATAAAATAGGAATTAATAATATTGCCCTTGCAGTGCTTTATCGTTTAAATACTAATTTTGCAGTTGGTGCGGAAGTTGGGCACGAACCGTTTTATCAAGAGTATTCATATAAAACCGACAGCTCAACAAATTATGTGAAACAAAACCCAACCTTAGCATGGGCAGGTCCGGTGGTTCGTTTCTCCGTACCATCATTTGGATGGAACGAAGTGCTCTATCCATTTGCCCAAGCAGGTGGAGGATATGCCGAATCTTCTCAATTTTATGTGTACGGAACAGCCGGAATATGCTTTGCCCCTGTTGATATGATGTCGATGACTTTGGGTGGGGGTATGACATACCTTAGCTATTCGGTTAACAGCACACCATATAACACTCAAAAATGGGGTTGGAGTTACAGTATGAATGTTCATTTTTAATAGTAAAACCGTGAAATACTCAGTTCAATACCTTTATCATTCTTTTTTTATTCTTATTCTCGCGCTTACCATTGGTTGTGGAGACGCGGGGAGCATTGTTACGCCAAAGCAAATCGATATAACAAAGAACGAAAAGGGTGTGCCAGTTGTACTTGATATTCCTATAGGAACGGTTGCAGTTTCCGGTTCTATGAACACAGGAAATAATACATCACAAATATCACCTAAAATTGTTCCTACTGTTTCCAAGGTAAGAGTGTACCGTTTCCCTGATTCCACGTATGCAATATCCATGGATTGTGGAATTTATAATAATACAATACGGGTTATTGATACTCTCCTGTTAGATTCAATTTTCCTAAGAACCGGGGTTTTTCAGGCAAACGGGAACAGTGTTCTACTCGAGAATCTTATTAGCTCGTCGGATACCCTTGCCTCCAAATTCAATTTTACCAATGAAGATTTGACCGTAGTTACTACCATAGACAGTTTGTATAAGGTAATAGATAGTATTTTCAATAATTTTGATCCCAATTTCCGTTTATATAATTTAACAATTACCCGTACAATTGACAGTGCCGGTATTCAGGTAGATACTGTACAGGATTCCTCTTTTAATCCTTTTGCACCACCCAATGAGCAAGCGAGATTTAAAAGAGATTCAATTAAAATTACTCTGGTAACAAAAACAATACAGCATTCAAAGACCCCCTTTACTATCGATCCGATGAACACAGGACCGCAAAAGTTAGCCCCTACTCTTACCGCATCATCAGATGCCAATAAGAAACAGATAAATGCACACTTAACCTTCATTTCAGATAACGTGAAGGAATATTATGCTAAGTTTAGGGGAAGAAACGTTCGTTTAGATCTGGATATAGTAATCCCTATTCCCTGATTTATGTGATTGTCATTCTATGGGGAATCTCCATTTGTGACTAAAACTAGCAGGACGGATGCGCTAACGGAGATTCTTCACTGCTTTCAGAATGACACTCATAAAAAGAGAAACAATTTACAGCAACCAACTTACAAACAATATAATTACAATAGTCATTTGAGGGATTCTTAGACCGAAGAATCTCCGTTTGTGCGTGAAACTTGCTGGACGGATGCGCTAAAGGAGATTCTTCACTGCGTTCAGAATGACGTGTTAATTAAAAGATGTTATTTGCAGTTCATGACAGCCGTAGAGAAGCGGTAAAACAATGGCTATGAGTTAAAAGTAAAACATTTACGTATGTCATCCTGAACTCGATTCAGGATCTCCGTGGCTATTAGGTCATGCTAATCTAGACGTGCTGTTCTCGTCGTTCGAGCGGAGATGCTGAAACGAGTACAGCATGACAGGATCGATATTTAATCTGCTAATTAAAGATACCATTTACTGTAACTCTCAGACGAAGAATGGCTGCAAATTCGTTCCCTTAAATAATTTTGCCCCCATACTTAATTGAAACGTCCGTTTCAATCCCCCACTATCAGAATCCCGAACGAAAGTTCGCCCCCCTAAATCCAGAGTAATAGCTGTCATCAAATACCTGTTTGCTTGTAAAGTCAGCTCTTTACCTGTTGTTTCTTCAAACTCATCGCAATTATTACCTCATTTTTTCCGAAATTGCAGCATAAAACCATACTTTCGAAATAAACTGCAGTCCGGAATATTATCTATGCTTCGCCATTACTATACACTTACGCACCTTGCCCGTGAATTGGAAATCCTGCGCGGAGCTATGCTTGTGGAGTGTTTTACCCAAGAAAAGAACGTCCTGATTTTGGCATTTGAGAACGGGAAAGCAGAGTATTATCTGGAATGTTCTCTCGACGGTAAACTTGGCGGACTTTATTTGCGACCTGAATTTTCAAGGGCACGGCGTAACTCCACAACTATTTTCCCGGATTCTGTGGGGATTATAGTGCTTGATATTCACCTCCATCCCTCAGATAGAATACTCACTTTTAACTGTGGTGCCCGGCAGATACAATTTATCCTTTTTGGTGGTGCAAGCGGGAATGTTTTGATAACAGATAAGCAAGGCAATATCCTTGATTCTTTTAAATCACGTGAGATTAAGAATGCCTCGGTTCAAAACGATAACAATGATGATTCGATTCGCCAATATCAGGATTTCAGAACTATAAAATTTCCTCCCTCTACCCCAATCCTTTCTGCAATCACTAAGTACGATGTATTTTTTGGGAAAATATATGCGGACGAAGCGTGTTTTAGGGCGGGTATTTCCCCTTTTGCTCCTGTTGAAGAACATTCTACAGAGCAGCTCAATACTCTTCACGAGGAAAAAGTACATCTCAAAGCTGAATGTACAGGTACACGAACTTATTACGTTTTGGGCTGTGGTGATAATCGCCCTCCAATTCTTTCACTTGTCCGGCTTGAGAAGTATCCGCTCATTGAATATGAAGGTTCGTCTATAAGTGATGCAATCCGTCGCAGGATTGTCCTCACCAGACAACGGGAGAAATATACTTCTCTCCGCTCGCAATTGGAAACAAAATTGAATAGGATTGCAAAGCGTTTGCTGTCGAGTATATCCCAAATGGAGAATGATGCAAAAGCAGGTGAACGGGCTGCAAACTATAAATTATGGGCTGAATTATTACTTGCACAACCAAATACTAAACGTACCAACGGCAATTCAATTACAGTTGACTCTTGGACAGGTGATGCAATTGAAATTCCCCTTGATGAACGGTTTACCCTTATAGAAAATGCTGAAAAGTACTTTGCCAAAACAAGGTCGGCTGCAGATGCAGCAAAAGTTAGGGCAAACAGATTACCTGCTTACAAAAGCCGTATGGAACGTACAGAAGAATTGCTTGCAATGATTTCAAGAACATCCACCTTGAAAGAAGTAACAGATTTAAGTGAACAAATAGAACAATTTGCCGGAAAATCAATGAAAGAACAAACAGAACAATCTAAATACCGTGAATTTGCGCTTGAAGAAGGCTTTACAGTGTATGTAGGAAAAAATGCCGCCAATATTGATGAGCTGACCATGCGATTCGCCAAACCAAACGATATATGGTTCCATGCACGGGGTGTAAGCGGCT
>CALMMI010000327.1 GCA_937868245.1 uncultured Ignavibacteria bacterium
GAAAATGATACTGCAAGTGTAATTCTACCGTTTAACTTGAGTGCACCAAAACATTATTACTTTGAATATCTGTGAACACGCGCTGAAGCGTTTAAGCCTGATACTTGGCGAGGAAAAAGCACACCGCGAGGTTCGATTCATGCATCAGTTCCTTCGTCCTGGCTGCTATAGCATTGCCTGGAATTTCGGTATTCAACTTCACGATGTATTGCTATTTGCGGAACGATGCCGTGCATTTGATATAAGAATTCTTGGATTCGAAACTCATTGGGAAGGTCCATATCAATTATATGAGTTTTGTCATGAGGAATATCCGTCTGAAGAATTTTGGGTCAAGTCAGCAATCAACGACATTGAATCAAAAGGAATTTGGGAATTTTTGGTTCCCACAATTGACGTACCGGAATACGTTTTGCGGAGATATTTAAAATAAAAATAGAATTGCATGGGATTAGATATTGAAAATATTCTTCCGGATAAGGATTTTCCAGATTATACCGCGTTTTCGTCAAGTTCTAATCCTTTATATTTCGAATTTACAATACCTTATTTGAAAGAAAAATTACGTGAGGAATGCCCGTTGGGCGCAGATAAAGACCACTTTGAAGAATTGCTTATTGAGAACCCTGACCTTCAAGCAGAGTATGTTGAGCACTACCATCAAGAAAATGAATTTTATGTAACTCAAAGTAAATATAGGGGCATCCTTTTCGATATTTACTACATTGCCAGGTATGGGGCTATTGTTATGTTTTTTACAAGAAAAGCACCGTAACAAAACCGATTTTACTATAGTTGAAAATAATCTGTAAACTTTTCCCTTATCCAATTCACGAATCAGCTTTCTTGTGCCGTAGATAGTGGAAACGTAATATATCCACTTTTTCCTTCACCCTACTGTTTTTATTAAGTGCTAAATCACTGCTTGCTTTCATTTTTCAGAATTGAATCTTTTGTATAGATTTGACCCAATTTGGGCAAATTAACTTCAGGTCAGCATGTTAGGTGAAAAAATAAGGGAACTCCGTGAAGCTAAAGGATTAGTACAGAGAGAAATAGCTGCCGAATTGGATGTTGATGTCGCTTATGTCAGCAAAATGGAAACTGGTGAAAAGCCGGTGAGCCGAAACCATTTGGAGACATTTTCCAGGCTATTTGGGGTATCTGAAAAAGAATTAAAGACACTATGGATAGCCGACAAGCTTTTCGTCATTGCCCGTAAGGAGCCATTAGCTCTGAAAGCCATGAACATGGTTCAGGAAGAATTTGCTCTTCAATCGGTGAATAAAAAGTAGTCAATGGCAACTCTTTGACGGCATTGCACTTTCAACCGACTTGCAAAAAACTAATAGATAATGATTGAAAAAATTACTATTGAAAGATTTAAGAACATTGATAGAATTGAGTTAGACCTTGACAACATTAATGTCCTTGTCGGTTCCAATAACTCTGGTAAAAGTTCAATATTGCAAAGTATCCAATTTGCCGTATCAATAGCACAGACAACTTCCTTAGAAGAGTTTCGCTATACGAAATGGAAAAACAACATTCTCTCTACATCACTGACACCCAACCAAATTATTTATACTCCAATTCGGGACATTTATTCACTTGGCATCGGAGGTTTTTTAAGCCAAGACAAGCAAAGAGCAATTGTAGTAAGATTTCAAGAGAAGACCACAAACGAGTTTGCTAACTTTCAATTGAGCAAAGGCAGAAATAAAAATCTGCTCACCAAAATTGAAGGAAGAACACTCGGTAATCAAATTAGAAAACTTGAAAATCCTTTTACAATTTATGTTCCAGGCTTGGCTGGCATTGCAGCGTTTGAAGAATTAAAAAGTGAAGGTATAGTAAGACGAGCAGCAGCAAAAGGTGATGCAAATAGTGTCTTCAGAA
>CALMMI010000328.1 GCA_937868245.1 uncultured Ignavibacteria bacterium
AAAACGGAAATCTTCATATCCGCCTAAGAAAGGATTGTATCTGCTTGTATATCCTACACTATGGAATGCAGCAATCTGATAATCAATCACTTCGGGCAAATAATTGTATGCCACATAAAAATCACTGTTCCGTAAGTCATAGCGGAGGTTAAACATTCCGTAAATCTGGTGATTACCAAGCATGTCGCTAAACAACATTTGAGTAACCCCTTGAACTCCAAAAAAGGAACTGACCCCAACAGTACTCAGAATAATATCGGGAGAGAAGCTAATTTTGTAGTCCAGAGGTTTGGTTATTGATGTATCTGCAAGACTTGTCTCGTCAGAAATACTGTTCACGGCAGGTTTATTGATTTGCTTGGAAGCAGTTGGGATATCAGGGTTCGACTGAACAATTTGCTGGCGACTCATCTCAACTTGAAACTTACCGTACCCTTGAAGTTTGGGTTGGGTTACAGCAGCAGTATCAGAGAGTAAAATTGCAGAAAGTTGATCAGCCTTTTTCATGTCGATTTGTTGCTGTCTGAACCTTGTTAGCGGCAGTGAATCGTATGCCTTTCTCTCGAATGGGAAGCGAAGTTCATAAATATCATACCCGCCTTTGATTTGCGATGTAAAGAGGAGTTTAGTACCATCTCTGGAAAGTGATAACTGAGTAATGCCACTGATTGAATTTGATTTGGCTTTAATTTCACCGGAAGCAAAAGTGAGTTCATATAAGTTCCCAATTCCATTTTTATCCGAAACGAACAACATTTTTTTTCCGTCGGAGGCAATAGCCATCGAGGTTTTTTCGGACGAATCAAAGGTAATACGGTTCATTGCGCGGGAAGCTATATCTATTGAGTAAATCTCGTGATGTGAAAAATCAAAATCCCACATTTTGAAATTATACCGATTTTTGTCGCTACCTAAGAAGTCTGCACGGTCTGAAATAAAGTAAAGGGTTTTATTATCAGGTGACCAAATTGGATTTTGGTCAGAGAAAATATCATTGGTCAGTTGTTCAATTTTTCCAGAGGTAACATCATACAGAAAAATATCAGATTTTTCCCGTACACTCGCTATAAACGCAATCGTTTTCCCGTCGGGTGACCAAATTGCCGAGGTAAGCGATTTAAGACCGAACGTCTTTTTGATATAATCGCCCGTTGCAACATCTACAATATACAAAGCATCTTCACCACCGGATTTTGCCGATACTGCAAGTTTTTTTCCGGTTGGATCCCAGGAAATCCCGGGTGTAAGAAGATTCAATTCTTCAAAATCCAATGCACGTTCACTCGATATAACTTTTTCAGCTTTTTCTTTTTCCGGTTTATCTTTTCCTGACAGTGATTTTACATAGATGCCAAACACCCCGTTCTGGTCAGAGATAAAAGCCATTTTATCTCCGTCGGGAGATATTGCCGGGGATGAATTATAATAATTTTCATCCTTTACATGATTTGTAAGCCGTGTTGAGAAATCATCCAATGCTTCATAGCGGACAATATCGGGCAGATACTTTTTCTTAAGTTCCCGCACCCATTGTTCGGAAAATTCCTCCATTGTCATATTAAACGCACTTTTGAAGGCAAACTCCAAACTCCCTGTTGCTTTTAATCTGTTAATAAGCTCACCCACTTTTTGCTCTCCGTATTTTTCAGCCACGTACCAGTAGAATGCCTGACCTCCGCGATAAGCATAATAACCGTTAAGATTTTGGAATCCTTTCAGATACTCGCCGAGAGCAATATCCCTCATAAACATATCTGTTGGTGTATCATATCCTCCGATGCCTTCGTATTCTGCCAAGCCTTCATTCATCCAAAGGGGTAACTCAACCCTGATATTATTGGTTATTGCTGTTTGGATTGTCCCGCCATAAAACATATCGTTCAAAACTGCGTGGACAAGTTCGTGGTGAATAACGTGACGGAATTGTTCGTATTTGCCTTCGAAGGGCAATGTAACACGGTTTTTGAACAGCTCAGTAACTCCCCCAACTCCTTCCGGCAAAGCATCACTTATCACATTTGTTTGCTGGAATTCATTATGGGTTTGGTACACCATTATTGGTATCCGTTTATTGATCGTATAATTCAACCTTCGTTCAATAGAAGCAAGGGAGCGTTCAGCGTGAATTGCAGTATAACGTCCTAGATAATCTCCACCTTCATAAAAGTAAACATCGAAATGCTTTGAACGGATAAATTTCCAATTATCAAAACTTTGATATTGAACTTTATTTTGTCCAAATTGAGAATAAACTGAGGTAGGAATACCGACAATAGAAATGAGAAAACAGATGGATAGCTTGAGTATTTGTTTCATTGTT
>CALMMI010000329.1 GCA_937868245.1 uncultured Ignavibacteria bacterium
GTATTTGTATCTAGTGTTTTGCTGATATTCTTAATTGTTATATCTTTTAGAGTTTCCTTTTAAGTTTTTACTTCAACATCTCCATAATTGTTAGTGCCGTTAACAACTTGAATTTGTTGTATAACCCCTTCACCTGAAATTTTTTGCGTGAGAGTATCGTTTTGAGTGATAATAAGAATCGTTGCCAATTTTACACCAATACTCGTGGGTGTGAATTGAAATTCAACAGGAGTAGAACTTTTGGGAGTAACACTAAAAGGTGGGAAACCTGAAATAATTTTAAAATCGGATGTATCTCCGCTTGAAATAATTATATCATTTACCTTAAATGGATATGCACCTTTGTTGGTAATAAAATCTTCAATAGTCGAGTCTTTTGCTGTTCCCACTATCACCTGTGGGAAACTAATATCATGGCTTTCCGGTAAAGGTGCTACGATTGAAAAAACAGCATCAGAGACATCTGATAAAACAATAAAGGCACCGGATACATCCCAAATCCATGCAGAGTTATCCGGGCTGGAGGTTGCCACATGACTTGCATCTGAACTCCAAACTACATCATTCACTTTATCAGCATGACCTTTGAGAAGTTTCAATTCTTTACCTGTGGATGCATCCCATATTCTGGAAGTGTTGTCTGTACTTGCTGTTGCAATACCTCTGCTGTCCGGACTCCAACTTACAAAAACAACCTCACCTGTATGCCCCATTAATTTCTGGAGTGGAATCCCTGTAAGGGCATCCCATATTTGCGCTGAATTATCTGCACTTGCTGTAACAATTTTGCTTCCGTCAGGACTCCAGCAAAGATGTTTGACTGCTCCTGTATGCCCTGCGAGTGTGAATAACGATTTACCATCCGAGGCATCCCAAATACGTGCCGTGCTGTCCCTGCTGGCTGTTGCTATCCGTGTACCGTTCGGACTCCAGCACACATAATCAACAAAATTTGTATGACCGCTTTCCAATGCAATCGGGTTTCCGGTGGCTGCTTCAAAAATTCTTGTATCTGATTTGGATGTAGCAACATACGTACCGTCAGGATTCCAATTTATTTGAGAAATACTTTGGGTATGCCCTGTAATCTTTTGGAGAATTTGACCGGAAGAAGCATCCCATAGGATAGCAGTATTATCCTTGCTGGCAGTTGCCATACGGATGTGGTCGGGGCTGAGCATAGCACTTTCAACGCTTCCCAAATGCCCTTTGAACACTTTCAGTTCGTTTCCCGTAGCAGCTTCCCAAATTTTTGCTGTGCTGTCGGAGCTTGAAGTTGTTATGGTTGTACTTTCAAGATTCCACTCCAAAGAGTTGATTTTGCCCCGATGCCCGGTAAATTTGGTGATTTCAATACCTGATGTTGCATCCCAAACTCTTGCCGTACTATCGTCACTTGCCGTAGCAACATACTTTCCGTCCGGACTCCAACGGATTGAAACAAGAGCATCCGAATGACCGAATAATTGATAACTGTTGCTCTCACTAAGATTATTAGGAATCTGGGTTACCCGTACCAAACATGAATTGCTGGGGGTGTTCGGTATTTTCTTCCAATCGTAACTACCTCCGGTTGTGCCTTCGGTGAGCACAATCCAAGAAGAACCGTTATTGGTGCTGTATTCAAGTTTAACAACATCAGAAGCAGGAATTCCTGACCATGTGATAATGGTATCGCTTCCAACTGAAAATACTTCTCTACCATTAGGTTGATCGAGCTTTACAGCATTTTCAGGGTTGGTCTTTCCTTTTTCCCCTGCACTGGCATACAGAATAAGCGGACATACATCGGTAGAAAATTCAAATTTTGTCCATGTATAATTAGTACTTGTTGGTGTATAATGTACTTTAAGTGATATGGATTGTCCCGGGGTCAGTGTAAACTTGTTTGGTGTTATCGAATACTGGCTGTTAGTTGATGTGATGTCGTTAACAGTAACTGCAGCTTGCTGCGAAGTAACAGTAACAAGTGTGTCGTATGCAATACCAAGTGCTTTAATTTTCATGTACACAGATTTGGGCAGTACATTCAACCGGACATTTTTGTTCGTAGTAGTAAAATAGCTTTTCTCGGAGGAGGGTCCGTTATTCCATTTTATCTTTACTTTCCTTTCTTCAACATCACAGGATGCAGTGG
>CALMMI010000330.1 GCA_937868245.1 uncultured Ignavibacteria bacterium
TGTCATGGAAATAAGTTTGAATGCAGGATCAGAAGCAGTTACCCTTCTAAGTAAATTTGCACAAACGGGACTAACATGAATAACCTGCTCTGTTGTTCCTACCGTAAAGCACTGGTTGAGGGTATCTTCCACAATTACAGGCATGGTAATACTGCTGGAATCAGAAAGCATTACTACAAATGGAATTGATACCTTCCAGTTTGTAAGAGTTTCAATATCAATTTCCTTATCAGCTGTTACAATTATCCTAGTTCTTTCCTGCCGGAAATGAGCAGGAACTGTTCTGGTTTGGAGTTTGTCCGTGAAAGTAATAATTCCAGTTTGAGATTGCAAAATCATCGTTTGGAAATTTAATGCTGCAGAAAGGTGCAGAAGTATAGGCATCAATTTTTGAGCATTAACTGTCCCGCTCAATGGAATTATCATTGCTACGCCCGGAGCAACTGTTGTGTCTGAATTAGCTTTTAGAGTTAGAGGATTGCTTAACGATGAAATTATTTCGGATTTAGTAGTAACAATGGTATCATTGCACGTTGTTGTAAAGGAAACCGACCCTGTCAGCTCTTTTTTCATTTCGATAGTATAGATTGCCTTCAACGATGAATCACGTTCAAGAACCTGTGCTTGAGGAACAAAAACAGGTGTTACATTAACATTGGAAGAGTTATAAACAATGGATTGGAAATTTAGCGGACGGTTGCCGGTATTTTTCATATCAATTTCGATTGTATCGGATGTACATGCGTATAATGATGTTGGCAAAGTCATATCAAAGGAATATGTAAATGTATCAATACTTATTGCATATCCACGCAGTACAATTCTTGCAGTATCACGCTTAAAAGCGGGTAGTGCATCGTTGATAACAAGTATTTCGGCAGTATTAAGACCTAAATGTGATGGAGCAAATCGAATCGGCAGCGGGAAATTAGTATTTACAGGTAGCTTTTTGCTTCCTAAGTATTGATTGTCGATTACAAAAGAAGAAATATCACCTGAAGCAAGTATCATAGTATCGATCGTGAGGTCTTCATTACCGCCTGATGTTATCACAATTGCAGTTGTATCCTTCGTTCTTCTATACGCGATTGTACCGAAATCAACATCAAATGTTTTGACGGTAGGTTGGGTCCCTTGTCCGTCCAACGTAAGAGTTACAGGTTTATGTGGTTTCCAATTGGTAACTTCAAAAGTATAATTTGAATGATAGGAAGATGCAGTAGATGGCAAGAACTTTATTAAAATCGGCAATGTATCAATAAAAGGACGAAGGTTACGGGGGAGAACAATTTCAGCTCCTGATTTAAGAAACGATGTATCACCCGAAGCTGATACATAATTAACATACGCATCGTAGCTGCCATGATTTACAAACTTAACAACTGAATCATGTTCTGTTTCTGTTCGCACTTTTTGCCAGTCGAATGTTACACTTTCTACGTGCGGGGCAACGCCATCACCTTGAAATGTTACAATATTATCTGTCAGGTTAAAAGAATTGACTGCAATTCCGGTTCGAACAATCTTCCGTACTTCGGTTGGTATAAAACAGACTGGAATTTTGAGTGTATCACCCGGCTCAAGGGTAACCGGTAAACGCCCTACTGTATCTAATACCATCGAAGGTTCGAACGGTTCAATCTTCAACGAGAAAATATCAATCGGTTTATTACCATCGTTTATAATCAGACCTATTGAACATGCGGTATCACCAACTAATACCTTACCGAAATCCCAGCCGAGTGTATCGATTGAAAGAGCTGCAACCTTACCTAAAACAGGTATCTTATATATTCTGTTACATGGTAAACTGAGAGAAAGTGTTGCTTTTAGCTCTGTAGAATCTCCAAGTGGTTTAAAACAGACAATGAAAACAATCGAATCGTTTGGAGCGAGTTGCTTTGGCGGAGGTTCTCCTTCGTAAAAATTAACCCGTTTATCACCCGTTAACTTACCACCGTTGAAAAAGATTGTATCGGTACCATAATTCTTTATCACAACCCGTTCGCAGATAGAATCAAGCCAACTTACTGATTTAAATATTATATTACTTCGTACATCAATTGTCAGGGCATTGAATGTGTATTTTAATTGTCTGCCATTACCAAGTTTGTCCCGGGTTTCAATCAAAATTACACCATCGTGATTGTAATCGATTGGCTTTGCATTAATCTCTGCACTTATGGAGGAATCTGTGGTTGACTGCATTGTCCACTGAAAATTAGTAGTGCTGTCGGTTATTACCCTTATACCTTCCAAACCGACAGTTGAATCTGTCAAAAGTTCTTTTGATGTAATTTTTATATTCCCGCAATCATCGGAGTAACGGAAGGTTGGAGGTACAGAATCGGTAATAGTAGTTTTGTATAATGATAACCCGAGAGGCCATGCATACGAATCCTCTTGTGCAACACCATAAATAATACCGGTAAACTTACCGGTATCTGCTGTTATATTATGAACTCCGGGTTGCAAAGGAATACTGATAAAATTCAAGTTCATACCAAAAATCTTCTGTATTGCAAGGTCGGGATTGTTCGACACAACCAACGTACCGTAAAGTTTGAGCGATCTTACAGCAGAAGGCTCACAAATCATATTTACAAAACTAGCTGCATAAGGATCGTAATCTTCAACAGGGAATTCGATGGTTGTAAACAATGCACGGGAAATATATTGTTCAATAGGTGGAATAACAACCATAGCCGGATCAAAAATCTGATAACGATACAGACTGGTTGGCATATACTGAACAACAGAAATCGGCTTATCCGAAGTCCAACTTGTTGACTGTCCGACAGGATAAAACTCTTCCCAATCGCCCGGGTTTCTTAGTATAAACGAGCTTGTGTATGTTCGGCTCTGAACCGTAAAAACTGTGTTAGGTTGAATACATGTAACTCGGATTAAATCACCTTGAGACTGAATGGAAAAAGGAAAAGTAGCATACTTTGTACCCCAAATCTTTGTAGGAAGTAGCATCTCAATTAGAAAATCCTTTGAGTCATCCAAGTTGCTGTTTACGCTCAGATCCAAAATAGGAATTGAAGTACGAATATGACCTGAAAGTACTCCTATGGGCTTGTTACTTCTTACAATAGTCCCGGTTAAATCCCCTAACCCCCTCAAATATTTATTTGAAGATTGTACCAAATAACTCTGACCTTTCATGAGATATATGGAAACAAACTCATCCGAATCGTGCAACATTGTTTTAACACGCGGCCTAAATTGAACCAATGTGGAATCCTGTGCAGCCATAATTAGAAATTCACCTGAACGAGAATTTGGATCTTCAATAACGTTTCCTTCTCTATCTATCCTCGGTGAGTATAGATCGTTTGCCATCGACATTATCACATATTCTTTTCCCCAACTGGGAACAGGAATTGCAGAATAGCCATCCGTAGAAGTATGAAGACTTGATATTGCAGAAACGGCAATTTTTTGATCGGAAGTTATTTCGATTGTTGAGTATCTGGGTATTTCAGACTCTGATGATTCTGATGTTAAAATATCATTTCCCAGTATGTCAATCGT
>CALMMI010000331.1 GCA_937868245.1 uncultured Ignavibacteria bacterium
AAGAATAAATCTGTCCGGTCTTGTTCATTGCCGATTGCAAGAATCTTTTCCCATTCTACATTGCTAAGAATAGAATCTAGTTCGTGAGGTGTGTAGCCGGATGCATACAGACCTCCGACTATCGCCCCTATACTTGTCCCGATTATATAGTCAATCGGTATCCCGGCTTTTTCCAGTTCGTGAAGAACTCCTATTTGCGCAAGCCCCCTGCTGCCTCCTCCTGACAGTACAACCGCTACTTTTGGGCGGTAGGCATCTCTTTGCGGTAATACCCAGGTTGTTGCAGATGATGTAGAATCACGCTCAAACGCCTTTAGTTCCATAGCTTGAAACACAATGGAGGACAGGATGAGGAGTATGGGTATTATGAGCTTCATGAAATATACAATACCGGAATTGAGTTAGTTTTTACAGTTTTATAACTCCGGCAATTCTTGTAGTAAGGGTCGTTAGTATAGATGAAATTCCAATAATGTCGAAAGGACTATATGTTTTTAGCAATTGTACCCTTAAAGCAGTTGTACGCCGAAAGGGTCGTATAATTGTCTATCTCATTTTTCTATAAAGAATTGAATCCTTCGGGTTCTTTATAGTTCTATTCGCAAACTATTTAAATAACAGGATGCACACTAATCATTATTTGTTGTATTACAATGCATTAAATTTACCGCAATGTACTACATTTCAATAATTTGTTACCCATGAAAAAAAGTACAATCGCTTAATTTTTACACCACGAAATAATTTTAAAGATATTTTTTTGAGATTAGAATCCTACTCGTATTTTCCTTCTGCAAATTCATTATTTTTGCATTGCAAATAATTGCAAAATCCCCTCCGGTTTACGTTCCCTTGATACTCAGTTTTTTTTCTTACTATTCTACAGGAATTCCAATGAATTTCCGAGTCGTTTTGTGTGTACTCGCTTTTCTTGCTATTGCAAGTTGCGGCGGTGATAAAGTTGGTATTGCATCCCGTAATTTTACCGATGAAATACAGCGTGAGCAGAATCTTTCGTTTACGTTCGATCATCCGCTTGTACCGGATTCACTTCTTAATTATGATTGGGATACAACCGCTTACATCAAGTTCACTCCTGCAATCAGAGGGAAATTCAAATGGAATTCCACCACAGAACTCATATTCTCACCAAGTAAGGGCTTCAAGCCAAGTACCGATTACAAGGGCGAAATAACAGAAGCTATTTTGCACCATGCAGACAAAAAATTGAAACTCTCCGACGAAAAGGAATTCGGATTCCATACCCCGTATCTAAAACTGAATGATGCATCATCTTTTTGGGCAAAGTCAACCAAAAACCCATCTCAGGTTGCCCTTCAGTTGCGCCTGAATTTTAGTGAGTTTATCAATCCGCAAAATCTTGCCTCTCAATTGCATATTCAATTGGACGGAAAAGACGTAGCTTTTGATATATCATCCGAAACAGTAAACAACTCTGTTCCCGTTACTATCGAGAACATTCCTTTCGGAACAGGCAGCTTGCCCGTAAAAATCACCGTTGACAAAGGCTTACATTGCGTAGAAAGTGATTTTGCCACTAAAGAACAGACAGTCTTGAGCTTTGATACACCCTCCCGTGATAAAATCCAGATTATCCAGGTTTCAACCGGATTTGAAGATGAAAAGCAAAAAATCGAGATACTCACAACACAAAGTATTGAGAACTCTGAGATTCAGTCGTTGGTGTCGGTTAACCCTGCTGTAAAATTCACTGCAGAAACAATGGAATACGGAATGGTCCTAAAAGGTGAATTTAAGATTGGGACAACGTATGAACTGGTTGTTTCGGGTAAATTGAAGGGTGTCGTAGGCGGTGAAATGAAGCAGGATTACAAGCAGTATGTTCAGTTTGGGGAATTGAAACCTTCACTTGCCTTTACATCTCAAAAAGCTATTTATCTTACCTCGAAGGGTGATAGAAATGTCGGTCTAAAAATTACGAATATTCCGAGAGTCCGGGTTGTTATCACAAAGATTTATGAGAATAATATCCTTGCATTCTTACGTGAAGGAGGCGGATATTACAATGAGGAATACGGAGGATACGAGGATGAGTATAACAACTATGGCTGGCTCCCAACAAACCGCTTTGGTGATGAAGTAGTTAACAAACTAGTAGAAACAAAAACCCTCCCTAAAGAAAACGGGCGAAGTTTACTGAATCTGAGTTTTGATGATAAAACCATGTTCAAAGGAATTTACCTGGTAAAAGTATCCTCCGAAGACGAAGAATATCTGAACGCTGCAAAAGTTGTAGCAATTTCGGACATAGGTTTGATTGCCAAATCAACCGAAGATGAAATTGTAGTATTTGCAAACTCAATTTTGAATGCCACTCCCCTTTCGGGTGTAAATGTACAGCTTGTAAGTACGAACAATCAATTTGTGTATAAGGCAACTACCGGTCCTGACGGAAGTGTACGTTTCCTAAATATCAAAAACAAGGCTCCGGGTTTTCATATTGAAATGCTAACCGCACAGATGGATAAGGATTATACCTACCTCCATTTGGATAGAACACGGGTGGAGACATCCAGATATGATGTAGGTGGTATTAGAGAGAATCCATCGGGATACCAGGCATTTATCTATGGTGACCGTAATATATACCGTCCGGGCGAAACGATTCACTTGAGTGCAATTGTGCGTAATATGCAGTGGGAGCCGGTTGCGAACATCCCTGTAAAACTCAAACTATTGATGCCGAATGGCAAGGAATATAAAAACGCAAAATTCACTTTGAATGAACAAGGGGCATTTGAAACAGCAGTTTCATTGCCCCCGACAGTTGTAACAGGGTCATATACCGCAGAACTGTATTCTGCGAATGATATTCTTCTGAATTCAACCATTATCAGTGTGGAAGAATTTATGCCTGACCGTATCAGTGTGGCTGTACGTTCGGATAAACCCGAATATCATTTAAATGACAAGATTACGCTCACGGCTCAGGTGATGAATCTATTCGGACCACCGGCAGCAGGGCGTAATTACCAAATGGAATATTCGCTTGCGCGGAAACAATTCAACCCAAAGAGTTTTAGCGATTATAACTTTTCTGTTCAAACGAAGAATGAAATTCAATTCCAAAAGGAACTTCGCGAAGGTAAGACCGATAAAGACGGGAAAGCTGAACAGAGTTTTGCAATAGGTCAGGAATATGAGAATCTCGGGGTTCTTGCCGGGAAAGTATATACCACTGTTTTTGATGAAACGGGACGTCCTGTAAATCGGCTTACTACATTTGATATTTCAACCCAATCTTCCTTTTTCGGGATTAGGTATTTTGATGATTACGTAGGGCTACGAAAGAATATGACGATACCCCTCATTGCCGTGGACAAAAACGGCAATGCACAAAACGGTATTCAAGCTAAAGTGCAAATCATAAAATTCAACTGGCAGAATGTGATTGAAAAGGATAATAACTACTATAGGAATGTGTCGCAGAAACAAGAGCAAATTCTTATAGAGCGTACCATGACTCTGAACGGTACATCTGCATCCCTTAATTTTACTCCGATGTTATCAGGTGAATACGAAGTACGGATTATGAAACCGGGTGCAAGCGGCTATGTAGCCCGAAACTTTTATGCATACGGATGGGGCTATACCCAAAGTTCATCATTCGAAGTGAATAAAGAGGGACAAATAGATATTCAGCCGGATAAGGAAAAATATGGAATCGGAGAAAAAGCCTCGATTCTTTTCAAAACTCCGTTTGCAGGAAAATTGCTCGTAACAGTCGAACGGAATAAAGTATTCGAGCATTTCTATCTGGAAACAGATAAGAAATCGGCAATGCTAACGCTGCCGATTAAAGAAGAATATCTGCCGAATGTATATATAACAGCAACCTTATTCAAACCGGTAGATGACGGGACGATGCCGCTGACGGTTGCTACCGGGTTCCATCCGATTATTGTGGAAAAACCCTCCTCTCGGATTCCGGTAACTATAAATGTTGCTGAAAAATCACGCTCCAATACCAAGCAAACAATTACCGTAAGAACAGGTGAACCGAATGTTCATCTTACAATCGCGGTGGTTGACGAAGGAATCCTCCAGCTTAAAAATTTCAAAACGCCCGACCCGCACGGCTTTTTCTATGCAAAGCGTGCGCTTGAAGTTGGCTCGCACAACCTTTACCCGTTTCTGTTCCCGGAATTTTCGCGGAAAAAATCCAGTACTGCCGGAGATGGATATGATCTTTCCAAACGGGTGAATCCTTTTACAAGCAAACGGGTTAATTTGATTGCATTATGGAGCGGTATTATTAAAACTTCAGGCTCGCAAGCTACCTATACAATTGACATTCCTCAATTCTCCGGTGATTTACGTGTAATGGCAGTTTGCTATAAGAATAAATCTTTCGGTTCGGCTGAAAAACATATTAAGGTAGCAGACCCGATTGTTGTTTCCTCTGCCCTACCAAGATTTGCAAGTCCGGGTGATACGCTTACAATTCCCGTTACATTAACCAATACAACTGCAAAAGCTGCAAATGCTACTGCAAAACTTTCGATAAACGGTGCTATGTATGTGTTGGGAAATTACCAGCAATCGGTTAATATTCCCGCTAATTCCGAAGCACATACTACATTCCGTGCAGTTGCAAAACAGGAGATTGGAATTGCTGATGCAGCCGTAAGCATTCAAGCTATGGGCGAAACATTTACGGAAAAAACTTCGATGAGTGTTCGTCCGATAGTAGGTTTGGTAAAAACCTCGGGGGACGGAACAGTTAATGCAGGGCAGACACAAACCGTGAACATAAACGCTCCCTATATTCCATCCTCGATGGATGCAAAACTCATTGTGTCACGCTCGCCCCTTGTCCAGTTCACTAAGAATCTTACGTATCTTGTTCAATATCCGCATGGGTGTGTAGAGCAAACTGTTTCGGCAGCGTTCCCGCAAATCTATTATTTCGACCTTGCAAAGTCGGTGCAAGACCGCAACATGCAGGGGGCTAATCCTGCATACAATGTGCAGCAGGCAATTACCAAACTTGGTTCGATGCAAGTCTATAACGGAGGATTCAGCTATTGGCAAGGTGGTAACGATGCATCTTGGTGGGGAACGGTATATGCAGTTCACTTCCTTTGGGATGCAAAAAAAGCAGGTTTTGAAGTACCCGCTTCAACAATCGACAAAGCCGCATCCTATTTATCGCAAGAAGTAAAAACCCGTAAAACGGTACAGTATTACTATAGGCTTAACGGAGGAGCAACAGTTCAATCCAGACCGATTATCCCGCGTGAGGTGGCATACAACCTGTACGTACTCGCTCTTATCGGGCGTCCTGACATTTCAACAATGAACTACTGCAAATCCAATCTTTCACAAATGACTGCTGATTCCCGCTATCTGCTTGCAGGGGCATTTATGCTTAATGGAGACCAGACAAGTTACAAGGGAATTTTACCTAAGTCTCCCGTATCGGAAGAGCAATCCATTCCTGAATTTGACGGTAGTTTCGGCTCGTTTATTCGTGATGAGGGTATTTCGCTCAATACACTTTTGGAGGTTGACCCGGATAACAAGCAAATACCTATAATCGCACGGCATCTATCCGAAGAAATGAAACGTAGAAGATACTTATCAACCCAGGAAAATGTGTTCGCATTGCTTGCTTTCGGTAAAATTGCTAAACGAAGTATAGCAGCAAATGCTACGGCTTCTATCAGCGTAGGCGGAAAAACTATCGGCACTGCCGGTGAAAACGCATTTGTTACCACAAAGGATATTGCAGGCAAGCAAGTGAATATAAGTGCAAGCAACGGCACAATGTATTATTTCTGGAGTTTGGAAGGGTTAAGTATGGACGGGAAATTTGTACAGGAAGATAATTTCCTAAAAGTCCGCAAAGTATTTTTGAATCGGGATGGGAAGCCTCTTTCAAGTACTAATTTTAAACAGAATGATTTGATCGTGGTTAAGATTACTCTTTCGAGTACTCAAAATGCTACGGTGAATAATGTAGTAATTACCGATATGCTCCCTGCCGGTCTTGAAATAGAGAACCCAAGGATTGGAGCTGTGCCTGAACTTTCATGGATAAAGGATAATACCTCACCTGAACATTTGGATATACGTGATGACAGGATTAATATCTTTACAACTGCAAAAGGAAAAGAAACTTCATATTATTATCTTGTACGTGCAGTTTCGAAGGGTGTATTTAAAATGGGTCCTGTCAGTGCCGATGCCATGTATAATGGGGAATATCATTCGTATAATGGGGCGGGAGTTGTGAGGGTAGAGTAGGATTTTTCAAAAATCGCAATAAGAATCTTGATTTAGAAAATCTTTGTAAGAAACCGGGTAGATAGGGCATTGCCCTATCTACCTTGCCATATAAATAACCGTACTAATTTGTTTATTTTTTTCTTGAATACGGCACAAACTCCTATCCTAATGGAACTAAAAACTGATTCATCGGTATAAATCATTATACAATGGGAATGTTTTGTTTACCAGTTGAATTCAGAATTCACGATAGGGTTAATTATGAGGACTCTTTTTACTATTTTTTTTCTACTATTAATTGCATCTCCCCTCTATTCCCAAGAATTGGAAGAATGGTATTCACTTTCAAATACAAGTGCCGCAGGAGTAAGTTATCTTCCGGGATTTAGTGCCGAAGGAGGTATGAATGCTATTACCGTAGGCAACATGCCTAATAGCCCTACATGGTTTAACCGATTCCCTTTTGATACTGTCAACCAATTTTCATGGTCACCAAATAAAGGCTCGGCAGTAGTCAACCAGGCAGATTTCAACGGAGATGGAATTATGGATTATATTGATTTTAACGGTTTCGTTTACAAAGGGATACAGAAGAACCAACCTCCTGAAAAAACACCTGTTGCACAATATAAATTTACCCAAGGTGAGTTTAGTAGCCAATCACAGTATTCAATTATGGATGTTAACAAAGATGGCAACGATGATATGGTTATTTGTGAACAATCATCAGGAGCAAGCGCAGTACTATTAGGAGACAGAGACCTTACCAAAATGAAAATGGTTTCGATTGAAAAGCAATCCAATCCTCAAGAAATCCCTGTATGTGCATTCGCAAATTCTGAAGGGAAGGCACGACGAATAATATATCGTACTAATCTGGAAACGAAGTTTGAGGGTTTTGCTCTTCAATCAATTAATATTAGAGCTGCAAATGATACACTTAAAGCCGATGTTTTCGATTTACACAATATTGGTCATTATTCTAAAAACTACAACTCATCATGGTATTTTTTTAATTTACCATCAGCACATTTATACACAAGCAAGAAATATAATGAGCTTTCATTTATATTTCGGGAAAGTCATGATTATCCTGTTATGTTTGATACTAACCGGGTGTATAACATAGAAAACGATTCTATGAAATATGCACTATCTTACCCAGTAGTAATTACTCCTGCATGGTTTGGGGGACTAAATACAAGTGTTGATGAAGATGACAAGGAAGA
>CALMMI010000332.1 GCA_937868245.1 uncultured Ignavibacteria bacterium
TAAATTTAAGACGATGTTTTTATAAAAAAACTAAGTTTAAACGACTTCATATATAGATACTAATAAGTTAAAAAAAGAATGTAACGGAAATGACTGCTTGCCGATATATTGAAAAACCCAAAAACTTATTTTCGGAAATAAATGTACTCTCTGAATCTAAAAATCTGCACCAAACTCTAACGATAACTCAAATTAAAAGTTATGTTTAAATTTAATACAAACAAGTATTCAATTTTTTTAAGATTACTTAAAATGTTATATTGTTGTTATAAGTGGTAAAAAAAAACTTGTGTTAAAATTATCATCTATTTAAGTCTAAACTGGTTATAACCTCTGCGTGCAGAACTATGCATGCATTTCTGAGTAAAGTTCTTATTGTTATCCTCAATCGAATTTCGAAGTAATATAGCATCGCTCTGTTATGACAATGTCCTTATTTTTTTGATATCAAAAAGCCATGCCGCTTTCTTATGATTATCCGTACCAATTCTCAAACTCAGTGTTCATAAATACCCTATCCTTTCTTCTAAAAATTTACTATAAAGTTATCAGCTAATTTTTTATCTACACAGAAGTCCTATGAAACTTTTAACAATCTTAGCGTTATTCTCATGTGCGGTTTTCCTAAATAGTTGTGCTGCAATACTTACCGGAAGCGACCAAGAGGTTTCTATCAACATTCCTACAAAAAATGTTCAACTGTATGTAGATACTCAGTATATCGGTTCCGGGTCGAATTTCAAACCCGTTATAGTAAAAACTTTCGAAAATAAGCAACTTAGATTTGAGGCGGAGGGATATAAAACAAAATACAACGTTATTGTGGCAGACCATAAATCATATTATCATATCCTCAGCTGGCTACCATTTATAGTAGTTGGTGCACCATATTTTGATAGAACTCCGAATACATGGACTTATGAGGATTCCTATGAATTCCCGGCTCTTAGAAAATATAGATACTCAGATTCAACCCAAAAAAGATTAACTGTCAACAATGTTGCTATTGAAGTAAGAAAGGGTAATTTAATTATTAACGATTACCCATATAGCAAATATATGAATCATTCGAGCCCGTTATTCTATTCAACCACAGATAGTGTAGGGATCGCAAATACTATTTATGATGATAGTCTTAATTACCGGTTGCGTAAGTTAAATTATAAGGACACCGTTAATACTGTATTTATTGACAATGTAAATATGTTACATATAGATGCAAAAATTATAAAAATCATTACAAATTACGTTTCAAGAAAATATATAGGAATGGGTATAGGGTTTAGTCATTATAATTCTTTTATTGAAAACAATCTAACGACAGTATGGGTGTTGAAAAATATTTATGGAGATACATTGCGAGTTGACACCATAAATTCACTTTCGGGACAGTTCAATGAAAATTTTAAGGAAGACGGACAAAATAAAATGTCGATGGTAGATGCCCTCGAAACTTCAATGTTAGACTATTTGGATTTGCTCGATGCCAATAAGGTACTTGAATTGGAATCCAATAAAATTATGCATGACGACCAGATAAAAATTGCAAAACCAAGTAAATCACCATCCAATATTCCGGAAGGTATGAAAGCTTCTGTTACCGTTAAGAGTAAAGAAGGACATGGCAGTGGATTTTTAGTAAGTAATGATGGGTATATTATTACAAATCATCACGTGGTTTCTACCCCCATAGACTACACTGTAGTTGACAATGACGGTAAAGAATATAAAGCAAAAGTTGTACGCACAAATAAAGCTATTGATTTGGCTCTATTAAAAATCGACGGTACATTTGATGTTGCATTCAATCTTCCCGACAAACAGAATTATAATGTCGGTGATGAAGTAATAACGATTGGAACTCCGAAGTCAGTACAGTTAGGCCAATCAGTTGCAAAAGGAATCGTATCAGGCACAAGAAAAAACAAAGGTTCGAATTACATGCAGACTGATATCAGTATCAACAGCGGAAACAGCGGTGGCCCAATTCTATTGAAAACAGGAGAATTAACAGCTGTGGTCGAATACAAACTTATTGGTCAGGGGACAGAAGGGGTATCTTTCTCCATCCCTGCTTATGAAATAATGAAAAGTCTTAATTTGTCGTATTAATAGATAAACAAAACACTTGATGTAGTAAAAATTCTTCATATCAAGGCAAGTGCAATATCTAAATTAACTTATAATCTCATTAATTCAATAACAGGCTGTATCCTTCGCTGCCCTAAATAAGAATATATTTTCGAGTAGGTTCTTATTGTTATCATCAATCGAACTTTCAAAGAAGTATGATATAGTTCTGTTGTAGCACAGTCTTTATTCATTGCTGAGATCTGTAAACAAGCCGTATTCTCCCTATTATCCATACCAATTCCCAAAATCGATTCCCATCAGTATCCAAACTATTCTTTAAAAAATACTTAGTGTTAATTTATCCACATATTATTTATCAGTCTTGAAGTCCTATGAAACTTTTTACAATCTTAGCACTATTTTCATGTGCTGTTTTCCTGAGCAGTTGCGCTACATTTTTATCAGGATGGAAACAAGAGGTTGAGATCAGTATACCTATGAAAGATGTTAAACTGTATGTTGACACCCAGTATATCGGCTCAGGCTCGAGTTTCAGACCCATTTTAAAAAAAACTTTTAAGAATAAGCAACTTAGATTTGAAGCTGAGGGGTATAAAACAAAACACAGCGTCATTGTGGCGGACCACAAATCAAACTATCATATTCTCAGCTGGATCCCTTTTATAGTACTCTATGCACCGTTTTTTGATAATAGTTCTAATACATGGACTTATGAAGATTCCTATGAATTCCCTCCTCTCAGAAAATATAAATACTCCGATTCATCCCAAAAAAGGATAACTGTCAACAATGTATCTTTTGAAATAAATAGAGGTAACTTTATTTACAACATCTATCCCTATAACTATTATATTACTCATTCGCAACCGATTCGCTCGTCATCCACAGACAGTATTGGTAAGTCAAATACAATTTTTGACGAAAGTCTTGATTACCGGTTACGTAAATTGAATTATAAGGATACGATTAATACAGTATTTATTGACAATGTAAATTCATTAACATTGGATGCGAAAGTCATTAAAATTGCTAGGAATTACGTGGCACGACACTATTCGGGTCTTGGCATGGATATAGGTTATTATAATTCTTATATTGAAAGTGAGCTTACCACGGTATGGATGTTGAAAAATATCTATGATGACACCTTACGCATTGATACTATAACCTCGCTTTCTGATCAATTCAGCGATAATTATAACGAAGATGATCAAAACTCTCTGTCAACCGGAGATGCATTGGAAACTTCTCTTTTAGACTATTTGGACTTGCTTAATGCTAAAAAAGTACTTGAATTGGAATCCAATAAAGTTACATTTGCTGACATGATTAAAATTTCAAAACCGAGTAAGTCTCCTACAAATATTCAGGAAGCTTTGAAAGCTTCTGTTACGGTGAAAAGCAAAGAAGGGCATGGTAGTGGATTTTTAGTCAGTAATGATGGGTATATCATAACAAATCATAACGTTGTTTCAAGCTAGATAGACTATACAGTAGTTGATAATGATGGAAAGGAATATAAAGCAAAAGTTGTACGTTCAAATAAAGCTAATGATTTGGCTCTGTTAAAAATAGAGGGCAATTTCGATATGGCATTCAATCTTCCCGATAAACAGAATTATAACGTCGGTGATGAAGTAATAACAATTGGAACTCCGAATTCAGTAGAGTTAGGTCAATCAGTTGCAAAAGGAATTGTATCGGGTACTAGAAAAAATAAAGGTTCGAATTACATGCAAACAGATATTAGTATCAACCGAGGAAACAGCGGTGGACCGATTATATTGCAAACAGGAGAATTAGCAGGTGTGGTCGAATACAAGCTTGTTGGACAAGGAATGGAAGGATTATCTTTTTCCATTCCTGCCTATGAAATAATACAAAGTCTTAGTTTGAGTTATTAATCAACATAACAGGATACAGTTTGCAAACTAGAAAAATTTAGAAACGGTAAATTCAAAATGCCGTGGATGCATGTTTTCTCTGAAGGTGTATGGGAAAGTGAAGCTGCAAAAGCATTTGAAGTAAGTGGGATTCCCAAACCAATTCTTATTGACCCGAATGGGAAAATTGTAGCACTCGAAGAGGATTTGAGAAGTGACAAGCTCGAAAAAACCTTAGAGCGGTTTGTTCGGTAAAAATTCCACAACTGAAAATGTAAAACACATTGTTGTTGAAAAAAAGAAAACCACATCAATAGATGAAAAATCTATGGTGTGGTTTCTTTTATTTTGAAGTAAATATAATTGTAAGGAGAATACTTCTTTCCTTAAAACTCAACTTTCACTCCTCCAATTGGCAAAAATTGCCACTGTAGGATACGGTCGGGTTTATTAGTTTTTTCATTCCAAACGGGATTTTCAATGTTTGCTCGATTTGTTGCATTCTGTGCATCGAAGAAAACAAGCATGTTTATGCTTTCGGAAAGAGCTACCCGGTAATCCAACCGTAAATCCAAACGATAATAATCATCAAGCCGCTGGCTGTTGTAGCGGGAAAAATCAAAAATCCCTTGTCTTGCCTCGGCAGAACGCAGAGTATCGAAAGGAGTGATAGGTCGTCCGCCGCCATAACGAAATTTCATACTCAAATCAAGGTTGTCAAGAATTTTGTAGCCGCCTGTCAGCGTAAATATGTGACGGAAATCAAAGCTGCTCGGACGTTCAACACCATCCAGACCCTTGAATTGTATCGATGAAAAACCATAGCTGAGAAGAGTATAAAAACGATCGGTCAGCTTTTTATGTACAAAAAATTCTACTCCCCGGGCAAATCCTGTACTCCCCGAAATAATGTACTCGTTAATGATATTATAGTCCGCGCCTGCACTCGAATAAGAATATTGAGGATTTGCTACACTTGCCGGATAATCACTATACTCTTTGGAGTATGCCTCCAGTGTTACTTTTATGTCTTCCTGCGGGAGGTATTCAATTCCGGCGACAATTTGTTTCGTCTGAATAAATGACGCATCTTTATTACGAATATCCCCTACAAGCCAAAACAGCGGAGGTGCCTGATTGTAGATACCGGCTGAAAGATTAAACTGCAGTTTGTCAGTTGCTTGGTAGCTTGCAGCTATACGCGGTGCAAATGCAGTAGGGGAGTTAAGGTAGCTGAAATAGTCAATCCGTACTCCTGCCGTAATATCGAATACTCCGAAAAATGAGCGTGTGTATTGCCCGTAAAATCCAAGCTTGCCGGCGTTTGTTGTTTGGTTTAGCCTCAATTCCGGACGTTCAACACCGAATTTATCTACTCTTTTTTCCTGATAGAGTTCGTTGTTATCACTGATTGCACGTGCTGTTATACCGATTTCCAATAAATCTTCGGGAGATAACCGATACGACATATCAGACCGTAGTAATGTTTCGCTTTCTAATGCACGGTTGTAGTTTTGTGTCCGTCCGATTGTATCCCTCTGAAAATCAACTTTGTATCTGTCGGTCGAAACGGAAGTACGTATAAAACAATTGGAGTTAACGAGCCAATTATCAGAAAGTCCGATTAATGCCTGTGAACCTTTATAAATACGTGTACTTAAAAATGGTGAGTCCTCTGCACCAAAGTCATCAAATGTGATATTATCTATTCCTCCTATGCCTATAAAAGTTAACTTATGCTGTTTGCTGAGAACGAATGTCGCCTTGGCATTGAAATTCCAATAATTCGGAACTGCTGTAAGCCCTGTACCACCAACAATGAAATCGAGATAACTCCGGCGTGCCGAGATAAGAAATGAACTGCGATCCTCCTGAATTGGTCCTTCCAGAATTATTCCTCCTCCTGCTAATCCAATATCTAATTTACCGTGAAGCCCGTGTTTATCACCTTCTCGATATTTAATATCCATAACCGAAGAAAGACGGTCGCCATATTTCACTCCAAAACCACCTGCGCTAAAATTTACATCTTCCAGAAAATCTACGTTTATCATTCCGATAGGACCTCCGGAAGCTCCTTGAGTTGCAAAGTGATTGATATTAGGAATTTCGATCCCGTCAATCATAATGAAATTTTCAGAAGGACTTCCGCCTCGTGCAATAATATCGTTTCGGGCATCGGATGCTGTTACGACCCCAGGCAAACCCTGAACCATACGGCTAACATCTTCTACTGCTCCGGGAGCACGCCGTACTTCTTCCTGTGAAAGAATATTTGCACTTACACGGGTATCTTCGTTCGTTTCGAAAAACTTGTCGCTTGCTGCCGAAATTACCACTTCGCCTGCTCTAATTTCCATCTGTGGTAATTCGAGAGCCAATTTAGCACTCTGAGCCGGACCTACACGAATATCCGTTTTAACAACATTACGGTATTCCAATGCCGAAACTCCGATTGAATAAACACCGGATTCAAGCCCGTCAATATGGAAATAACCAAGCGAATCGGTTAAAGCAGTTCGTTTGATTTTTAAAACAGTGATTTTTGCTTTGGAAACCGGCTGTTTAGTATCGCGGTCTATAACAGTACCTTCAATAACACCACGCAGAGTTTGAGCTGATGCAGCTATACATGTATTGCAAAGCAAAAACAAAAAAACAAGAGTACGGGCAGTTGTCATAACTGATGTTAAAATCGTGAATAATATTTTTACCTCTTACAAATTGAGTTGCAAAAATACTATTCAAACAAGATACATAACGATAACATTTGTTATGAAATGAAAAGGAGGGGATATATTCAAATTCCTGTTATTTTCCTGCTACTTTACGGCGGATTCTGCTTAGGTGAACAGGTGTGATACCAAGATAGGTAGCAATCATGTGTTGCGGGATACGTTCCAAAATCTTTGGTCTATCCTTGATTAACGACAGATATTGTTTCTCCGGGGAATCGAATACCAGGGAGTTCTTTCTACGCTGCACTTCGATAAAAATGTGCTCTGCGATTAATCGTCCGAATCGCTCCCATAATTTGGAACGATTATACAAAGATTGCACATCGTCGTAATGAAAAACTATAATATCGGTTGGTTCAAGTGCAGAAAAAGAATAAAGTGAAGGTTTACGGGTAAGGAAAGAATCATAATCAGTAACAAAATTGTTCTCGAAGGAAAAATTACCGGAGTATTCATTACCATCTTTTTCGTGGTAGAAACGCATAGCACCGCGGGTAATGAACCCAACCGAAGTGCATACCTCACCGGCACGGAGGAAAAAACCCTTTTTAGGGATATGTTTCAAGTACATACAACTCGTAAACTCTGCCCATTCTTCATCGTTCGGCTTTACCAATTGTTCGGTGAACAAGCGAAGCATTTCGAGTTGTTCGAGCGATGGCAGTATTGTGTTTTCAGAATGTTGCATACATCACCACTGCTCCGGTTTTGCCCTGCGAACCATTAGATCATTAATTGCTTTTCGTGGAGACTTGCCATCAAACAAGATTCGGTACACTTGTTC